>DAOVAM010000121.1 GCA_030671065.1 Candidatus Aminicenantota bacterium | reverse complement strand
AAAGTCAACGAGAGTGTTGTGGCCCTGGATGGGGATGTGAAAAATTCCACCTATGCCGAGGATTTTTTCAAAGTCTTTCCAAAAAGGTCATTCCAGTCTTATATCGCTGAGCAGAACATGGTCGGGATGGGCCTGGGGATGTCTGCGAAAGGCTATGTTCCCTATATTGCTACATTTTCAGCCTTCCTGGTAAGAGCCCACGACCAGATCAGGATGGCTGCTTATTCTTTTTCAAACATTAAATTCGTTGGCTCACATGTCGGCGTAAGCATCGGAGCGGATGGTCCTTCTCAGATGGGGCTCGAGGATTTAGCCATATTCAGACCTATTCCTAACTGTGCAGTTTTGTACCCTTGTGATGGCTTTTCCACCGAAGCGTGCATGGAATCGTTGGCCAAGCACAAAGGGCTCTCCTATTTGAGAACTTCCCGGCCGGCGACGGCTCTTCTCTACACAAAAGACGAGAAATTTCCGATTGGCGGCTCCAAAGTCCTGAAAAAAAGTCAAAAGGATGTTGTTGCGGTCATAGCAGCTGGAATCACTGTTCATGAAGCATTGAAAGCCTGTGAAGAGCTAAAGAAAGAGGGGATCGCGATAAGGATTATCGATGCCTACTCTGTCGAACCGATTGATAAAGCCGGTATTACAAAAGAAGTCGAGAAAGCAGGGAACAAGATTGTTGTAGTCGAAGACCATTTCCCGGGCGGGGGGTTGGGAGATGCAGTGGCAGGTGCAATGAGCGGAAAAGCAGAGATTATTCATCTGGCTGTGAAAGACCTGCCTCGCTCTGGTGAGCCCGATGAACTGCTGGATAAATACGGCATAAGTGCCAGGCATATTAAAACCGCTGTGAAAAGGATCCTTAAGAGTTAGGAAGGCTTTAAAACGGACTGTGATTTCATGAATTTTTATGTCTTTTTTGCAAATAACCACGATTCTTTTGATTGGGTCAGGGGCCATCTGCAGGAATGAGAAATTTGAATAAGGAATATTTAAAAATTCTCTTCATTTTTCTCGTATTTTTCTGTTTTTGTGGCCTTTCCACGGAAAAAATGTCCTCATACGAGCAGGTGGATCCCTCTTCCTTCCCGGATAAAGGGCGTGTTATCTTAGTGTATGATGGAGATGCGGTCAGAGTAAAGTTCAATGATGGGCAGGAGTGGAGAGTCAGACTTATTGGCGTCATCGCACCGGAGATTGGAGATGCAAGAGCAGATGTAGAGTTTAAAGCCCAGATGTCCAAGAGGTTTACCTTTTTCCATCTGTATCGCAAAAAAATAAGATTGACGTACGAGAGTAATCTTTTTGATAACTATGGCGGGGTATTGGCGTATATTTGGACAGATGAGAAAGAGCTTTTCAATAAATTTATCATCAACGAAGGATTTGCGTCTGCTTATTTGAATTTCCGTTTTTCATACAGAGAGGATTTCAAAGAAGCCCAATCGGAAGCCCACAACCTTGAAAAAGGATACTGGAAAAAGGGAGAGTATACACGGATACAAGTGGAAGAAGTTAATAATTTCATGGGTCAGCTTGTCTCTGTTGAATTCAAGTGCACAAGCGTGCGGTTAAAAGGAAAATTGTATTACTTAAATTCTTCTGAAGGGGAATTTTCCGCTATTATCCCCAAAAAAAACCTCTCTCTCTTTCCACTGCCTCAATTCTATAAAGGGAAAGTTTTAGCCGTAACAGGTTTCCTGGAGGAATACAAAGGAAAACCGCAGGTCATGGTTTTCACTCCAGCACAGATTAAAGAAGAAGAAAATTAAAGTGGAAGCTGGGAACCTCCTTTTCTACTTCTTCATCATTTTCACTTCAGCCAAAATTATGGGGGAAATCTGTGTCCGTTTGAGGATGCCGCCCATCATCGGAGAGTTAATGGCGGGTGTTCTGCTGGGAAATTACGTTCTGGGTATAATCGATAATTCCAACCATGTATTGATGTCCTTTGCCGAGATCGGAGTGATTTTCCTCATGTTCCATATCGGGCTGGAAATCCGGGTGAAAGACCTTTTTGCAGTCGGCAGGACCGCTGTTTTTGTTGGACTCCTCGGAGTCCTCATTCCATTGATCATGGGTTTTCTCTGCATGCATTTCCTTGGCTACCAGGTTGTCGAGAGCCTGTTCATCGCTACAGCCATATTAGCCACAAGTGTCGGGATTTCTGCCAAGGTCCTTCAGGATTTGGGTTTAATCAAGCATAAGGTGGCTTACATTGTTCTGGGAGCTGCTGTGCTGGATGATATACTCGCGCTGATCATGCTGGCTCTGGTTAAGGGCCTGGCAAAAGGAGAGTTTCAGACCGTTGAATTTTCCCTGCTGGTGCTCGAATCCATTGCTTTTGTAGGGTTTCTCACCTGGTGGGGACCAAAGCTGGCATCTCGAACGCGTCACTGGATCGAAAAATTGAACATCCCGGAAGGACCTTTTGTTTTGTCTGTCATCCTCTGTTTGGGACTTGCAGAATTGGCGGATGTGATAGGCCTCGCTGCCATAATCGGGTCTTTCATGGCAGGAATAGTGATCGATGAGCTGGCTGGTGTTTACGACTTAGAGAATAAAGTGAAATATGTCAATGAATTCCTGCTCCCATTCTTCTTTGTCATGATGGGTGCCCATCTTGATCCACGTGCCTTTTTAGAGCCAAGATTGCTCTTTTTGATACTGCTGGTGACTGTCGTTGCTGTAGTGAGTAAGATGGCTGGCTCTGCCTTGGCATGCATGAAGAAAAGTTGGAAAATGAGGATTCAGACAGGAATCTGTATGGTTCCTCGAGGAGAAGTAGGGATCATAGTCGGTCTTGTCGGCCTCTCTCTCCATACAATAACCCAGGAGATCTATACAGTAGTCCTGGGGATGTCTCTCTTGACCACACTCATCACTCCACCCCTCATAATTTGGGCATTTAGAACGAAGAGAAAAAATGTGTCAGCACCAGCTGGGCAGAGCAAGTAAAACTTCGTCGTAAATTCTTACCTGTTGAATGGACTTTTTTCCCTTCTTTTTACCCATAATTTTAAATCTGTTTATCTTAGACTGAAAAGAAGTTTGACATGAGAAGACTCTTGGTTTATAAATCCTTGTACCTTTACACAAATCCTGAAATGAGAAAGTATTTCAACAGGGAGGTTCACCCATGAGAAAGAATAAATGGTTGGGTGTTGTATTCTGCATTATAATTTTTATCTGTGGTTTATTATTCTCTCCTGCAGGGAGTAGCCCTCAAGCGTCAAAAAAAGTCAATCACTATAATCCCGATCTTTATAAAGCCATGAGTTGGAGATGTATTGGTCCCTACAGGGGGGGGCGCGCGACTGCAGTGGCTGGCATTCCAGATCAGCCTTATACCTATTATTTTGGAGCGACTGGAGGAGGAGTCTGGAAAACGGAAGACGGAGGCCTGAATTGGAGGCCGATATCTGACGAATTTTTCAAAACTGGTTCGGTCGGAGCCATTGCTGTTTCAGAATACGACCCGAATATCGTCTACGTTGGAATGGGAGAAGCGCCAATCCGGGGCAATGTTTCCCATGGTGATGGGATGTATAAATCTCTAGATACGGGAAAGACCTGGAAGCGAATCGGGTTGGATGATACAAGCCAGATTTCAAGGATTCGGATCCATCCACGAAATCCGGATATTGTCTATGTAGCTGCTCTCGGTCATGTTTATGGTCCTAATGAGCAAAGAGGTGTGTTCCGGAGTCAGGATGGTGGAGAGACCTGGGAAAAGGTCCTTTTCAGGGATGACAAGACCGGAGCCATCGATCTTATTTTAGACCCTTCGAACCCGAGAGTTCTGTATGCAGCACTCTGGGAATTTTTCAGGACTCCGCACAGTCTTTCCAGTGGAGGTCCTGGAGGTGGAATCTTCAAGTCGATCGATGGAGGGGATACCTGGACAGAGATCTCTCGAAACAGAGGGCTTCCTAAAGGATTGCTTGGTAAAATCGGAATCACTGTATCACCAGCTAAGCCAGACCGAGTCTGGGCCATTGTTGAAGCAAACGAGGGTGGTGTTTTTTGCTCGGATGACGGAGGCCAGACCTGGCGCAAGATGAATGACGAGCGTCGTTTGCGCCAGAGAGCCTGGTATTATACCCGGATCTATGCGGATCCAAAGGATACGGAAACGGTGTATGTCCTGAACACTGGTTTTTACCGTTCAGTGGATAGAGGAAGAACTTTCACTTCCATTCGTGTTCCTCATGGAGACAATCATGATTTATGGATCGATCCTGAGAATCCGGACAGGATGATCAATTCGAACGATGGCGGAGCCAATGTGAGTTACAACGGGGGGATTTCCTGGACAGACCAGGACAATCAGCCCACAGCCCAGTTCTACCATGTCATCACTGACAACCATTTTCCTTATCGTGTGTATGGAGCCCAGCAAGATAACTCTACGGTTCGTATTGCCAGCCGCACGACAGGAGGAGGGATCGATAAGCCTGACTGGTATCCAGTGGGTGGTGGAGAGAGCGGCCATATTGCTCCTCGCCATGATAATCCCAACATTGTGTATGCTGGAAGCTACGGAGGATTTATCACCCGGTGGGATTACAGAACTCGTCAAACGCGCAATATCACTTCCTGGCCGGAGAATCCGATGGGATGGGGAGTCGGCGATTTAAAGTATCGCTATCAGTGGACAGCCCCGATTGTCGTGTCCAGGTTCGATTCGAATGTGCTCTATCATGCTGCTCAAGTCATTTTCAAGACAACTAACGAAGGACAGAGCTGGGAAATCATCAGTCCTGACCTCACCCGGAATGACAAGTCAAGACAGAGATCCTCCGGAGGTCCGATCACAAAGGATAACACGAGCGTGGAGTATTACTGCACGATATTTGCCCTGGCAGAGTCCTTCCACAATCCGAACATTCTCTGGGTGGGGACGGATGATGGTTTGATCAGCATTACTAAAAATGGCGGGAAAAATTGGGAGGAGATCACTCCCAGGGATTTACCGGAATGGAGCCTCATCAGCATGATCGAGCCCTCAACTTTTGACTCGGCAACTGCTTACATCGCTGTTGACCGGCATGAACTTGACGATTTCAATCCTTATATTTACAAGACAGAGAACTACGGAAGATCCTGGAAGAAGATCACAAACGGACTTCCTGATAACACATTTGTTCGAGTTGTTCGCCAGGATCCCAAAAGAGAAGGGCTGCTGTATGCAGGAACAGAAACCGGGGTGTTTGTTTCATTTAATGATGGGGTGAACTGGCAGTCCCTGCAGCTCAATCTGCCTGTTGTTCCCATCCATGATATGGTTGTCAAAGAGAATGACCTTGTGGCGGGAACCCATGGACGGTCATTCTGGATCCTGGACGATTTGACTCCATTACACCAGATTACAGATAAAGTGGAAAAGTCAGAATTCTTTCTTTTTGAATCCCGGGATGCGTATCGAATGGGAGGAAGGGGAAGGCCGCAGGCCAACGTCGGACAGAATCCATCCAGCGGTTCAGTCATTTACTATTATTTTAAGGAAAAACCTGAAGGAGAGGTCTCTCTTGAATTCATGGACCGTGAAGACGACCTGATAAAAAAATACACAGGAAAAGCAGGAGAGGAAGCGAGGGCAGGGCGCTTTGCTATACAGCTCCCTCTTGAAGCCGGGATGAATCGTTTTATCTGGAACATGCGCTATGCGGATGTGGAACGAGTGCCAGGCGCTATTCTCTGGGGAGGGATGCTGACCGGACCGGTTGCCGTGCCAGGAGTGTACAAGGTGAAACTCACAGTGGGAGAAAAGTCGATGACACAAAGCTGGATGTGGAAAAAAGATCCCCGTCTGTCCACCACTCAAGAAGAATTCCAGGAACAGTTTGATTTTTTGAATCAAATCCAGGATAAAGTTACAGAAATCAACCAAGCGATTAATCGGTTGAGGAATGTCAAAAAACAGATAGACACTTTATCAGGAAAAATTAAGGAGCATGAGAATGCTGAGCAGGTCACTAAGGCAGCAAAGCAGTTGAAGACAAAACTGACTGCGGTCGAAGACGTGCTGATCCAGTCAAAATCCAAAAGCGGACAGGATCCGCTCAATTATCCCATTTTACTGGATAATAAGATTGCAGCGTTGGCATCGGTTGTTGCCAGTTCCGATTCCCGGCCCACTGATCAATCCTACGAAGTCTTCAAAGAGCTGTCAGCCTTGGCAGATAAACAACTTGCGAAATTGAAGTCTATAATTGAGAAAGATCTCCCTGATTTTAATGATGTGGTGAAAAAGGCAAAAATTCCTGCTATTGTCATAAAATAGGCTCTGAGGAAGAATTGGGGACAGTTGTTTATGCTCACGAATTAGACAACTCTTTTGGTAATGATATTGAAGACAAAAGTGTCATTGCGAGGAGCGTAGTGACGTGGCAATCTCATATGATAAATTGTCTGTTCTTTTTTTATGAGATTGTTTCACTCCGTTCGCAATGACA
>DAOVAM010000091.1 GCA_030671065.1 Candidatus Aminicenantota bacterium | reverse complement strand
CTCAATGTGGATACGAATGAATGGGAGAAATTCATCGAGTCGGTGGATGAATTGGGTGTCAGGAATAATTTTTCCCTGGCATTCCGGAGCGGACGGGAGGAAGAGCATTTGGAGTTTTCGCTCAAATCCGTGGAAGATTCTAAGGGAAACATCACGGGGTATAGAGGAACGTTTCGAGATGTAACGGATAGGATCAGGCTGGAGGAAGAGAGGTTGAATAAGGCAAGGACAGAATCCCTGAAGAACAGGTATTACCAGGAATCCTTGGCCCTCAGAGATGAGATCAAGTCTGAACATCCATTCGGAGAGATGATCGGTGTCAGCCCGGCCTTACAGAAGATTGAAAAAGCCATCCGGCAAGTGGCTCCGACTGATACTACGGTTCTCATCAATGGTGAGACAGGAACAGGAAAGGAGCTTGTTGCCCGGTATATCCATGAGTTCAGTTCACGGAAGGATAGGATCCTGGTCAAGGTGAACTGTGCAGCACTTTCAGAAGGTTTGATCACTTCAGAACTTTTTGGACATGAAAAGGGTGCTTTTACTGGAGCCATCCAGAGAAGAATCGGGAGATTCGAGTATGCGGATAAAGCCACAATTTTTCTGGACGAGATTGGAGACCTTCCACCTGAGACTCAAGCGATGATCCTTCGTGTTCTGCAGGACGGCGAGTTCGAAAGGGTCGGAAGCTCAAAAACCATAAAAGTCGATGTGAGGCTCATCACTGCCACGAATCGGGATTTGATGCACCTGGTGAACGAAAAAAAATTCAGACAGGATTTATTCTTTCGCCTGAATGTATTTTCCATTGAGATCAGTCCTCTCCGGGAAAGAAAAGAAGATATTTCTCTTTTAGTAGCTTATTTTTTAGAAGTTCTTGGAAGAAGAGTCGGGAAAAAGGTCGATAAGGTGGAAGAGAGCACGATGAAGCTGTTCATGGAATATTCTTGGCCAGGAAACGTCAGGGAACTGCAGAATGTTATCGAGCATGGAATGGTCATTTCCAGAGGAGATTCTCTTGAAATTCCAGATTCTTATTTTGTTCAAACTCCTGGTCCACCACGAAGATCAGGGCTTATCCCACTTGAAGAGTATGAAAAAAAGTATATCCTCGAGATTCTCGAGCATACACAAGGTGCTATCTATGGACCAAAGGGGGCGGCTGTTATCTTAGGATTAAAGCCATCCACGCTGCAAAGCCGCATGAAGAAATTGGGCATCGAGAGGTTGAAAAGCAGCTGAACTTTCTTTAAACTCATAAGTATACCGATATTTCGGTATTTTCAAAACAGATTTGTCCGCATGGAATCTGGCAATCTATTTGTATCTTTATCATTTTCAATAAGATATGATGGGAAAAGAGCTGTTTTTTATTTGGCACGGATATTGCTTTAAGGTTTATAGAGGATAGAATAAGAGAGCAGGAATGTGTCCAAGCTTAATTTTATGCAGTGTATAAGACCGTGAAGAGAAAAGGAACGAAAATCACGGATATTTCTGTGATGATTGCGGGAATGGCAGGAGATGGAGTATTGTTCACAGGAAATGTTCTGGCCAAGATTCTAAAGAGACAGGGATGGTGGGTATCCATGTACAGGGATTTTCCGTCGAATATTAGAGGAGAGCCAACGAATTATACAATGCGAGCAAGTTTAGACAGGATCTCTGGACAAGCGGATGACATAGATGTTTTTATGGCTTTTGATTGTGGAGCCATCATTGAACATGCGGATAAAATAGCTAAAGGAGGAATCCTCCTCTGTGATGGGGTGGGTTTGCCCCATATGGCTCCTTCTCGGATTGGGGGCAGAACGTATCATATTTTCCCACTCAGAAAGCTGGCTCATGAAAATTTTAAGAACGAACTGTACAAGAACATGATCGCCCTCGGAGCGTTGAGCTATATCCTGGACCTCGATTTTCGAGTCATTGAAGAGGTTATCTCTGAAGTTTTTCTGAAGAGAAAAGGAAAAAAGATCGTTCAGGAAAATATTCGTGCCGTTCGATTGGGGTGTGAACAGGCTAAAAAGATGGTTGAACCAGAGGAACTCCATCCTCTTATGGAAAAGAAGGACTCAGACAGGCTTCTTCTTTCAGGGAATGACGCCATTGCTATGGGAGCACTGGCTGCGGGTTGTCGGTATTTTGCGGCTTATCCGATCTGTCCGGCAACAGAAATCTGGCAATGGCTGGCTTTACGCTTTCCTGAATATAACGGGCTTGTGGTTCAGACTGAAGATGAGCTGGCCGCGTTAAACATGGCGCTTGGGGCTTCATACGCAGGGGCGCGGGCTATGACATCGACTTCAGGCCCTGGGGCCTCTTTGATGATGGAGGCCTTCTCTCTGTCAGGGATGGCTGAGATACCTGTAGTCGTGGCTCATGTCCAGAGAGCCGGTCCGAGCACAGGAATACCGACAAAAACCGAGCAGTCAGATTTGAATCAGTGGATTTATGGCTCGCATGGTGATTTTCCGCGCATCGTTCTCTCTCCGGGGACGATAGAAGAATGTTTTGAGTTTACTGTCAAGGCCTTTAACCTGGCTGAGGAGTACCAGTGTCCCGTGATTCTTCTCACGGAACAGGATTTTGGCCAGAACTTGAGGACAATAAAAAAATTCGACCTGACAAAAGTCACAATTGACAGAGGGAAATTGCTCAGTCAGGATGAATTGAATGAAATAAAGGATTACAGAAGATACAGGTTTACTCCTGAGGGGATTTCTCCGCGTGCGTTGCCGGGAATGAAGAATGGACTTCACATGGTCGAAAGTAACGAGCATGATGAGCACGGGTTCCGGAATGAAGATCCCGAAAATAGAATTCGGATGATGCAGAAAAGAATGAAAAAGCTTGGAAGTACCGCAAAAGACTTGATCCCTCCCAAAGTGTGGGGAGATAAAGAGTCTCAGGTTGGAATCATCGGATTCGGGTCCACGTTTGGCCCCATACAAGAAGCCATTACACAGCTCAAAGAGACGGGAGACGAGGCAAAATACCTGCAAATGAGGACCCTCTGGCCGTTTCCCAGGAAGAAAGTCGAGGAATTCCTTGTATCCTGTAAGGAAATTTATGTCGTTGAAAATAATTTTTCCGGGCAGTTGAGCCAGCTGATCCGAAGCCAGGTCCAGGTGCCCTTCGAAGCACAAAAGATCTTGAAGTATTCAGGCCAGGCCTTCAGGCCTCAAGAAATATCGGCCCAGATAAAGAAAGGTCATTCATGAAAAAGGAAAAAGACTTCCATTTGAGCGACCCTACATGGTGCAAAGGCTGCGGTATCTATGGGATTTTTGCAGCTTTGAAAAAGGCGGCCGTCACACTCGACCTCGACCCTGAAGAACTGGTCCTCGTGACAGGGATCGGCTGCCATGGAAGACTGAATAATCATATCAAAGCCTATGGTTTCCATGCCCTCCATGGGAGGACTTTGCCAGTAGCGTCAGGAATCAAGCTTTCCAATCATTCCCTTTCCGTGGTTGGGATCAGCGGAGACGGGGATGGATACTCCATCGGGCTGGGGCATTTCATTCATGCCATGAGACAGAATATCGATATCACGTATTTGGTCGTGGATAACAGGCTTTATGCCCTGACTCAAGGCCAGACTTCACCGACAAGTCACATGGGATATGTTTCCCCTTCGGCTCCCTATGGCACCAAAGAATCCCCTCTTGATGGTCCTCAGCTGGCTCTGGTTTCAGGCGGCACCTTTATTGCCCGGGGATTCTCAGGAGACCCAAAGCAGTTAGCCTCTCTCATCGAGAAAGGAATGACACATAGAGGTTTTTCTTTGATTGAAATCTTGAGCCCGTGCGTAACGCACAACAAAGTCATCACCAATCATTGGTTTAGAGAGAATATTACCCAGGTCGATGAAAATCCGGAATTTAATCCGAAAAACAAAACCCAGGCATGGGAGAGATTGACAAAAGGGGATAAGATTCCTGTAGGTTTGATCTATGTGGAGGAAAAGCCTTCTTATGGAAAACTTGTTTTGCCTGATAAGGATCATCCCCTTGTTTATAATGATTTGAGTCTCGATACGGAAAGATTTGAAAAAATCATGGAAGAATTTAAGTGATATAATGGAATATAATTTATCAAAAGGAGAATGATTCGATGAAAGACAAAGTTGAGAAAGCTCTGGACAAGATTCGCCCTGCTCTTATGGCAGATGGAGGCAATGTGGAGCTGGTTGAAGTTGAGGATGGTGTGGTTAAGGTAAAATTGACAGGAGCGTGTGCAGGATGCCCTATGTCTCAAATGACTTTGAAAATGGGTATCGAGAGACATTTGAAAAAAGAGATCCCGGAAGTCAAAGAAGTCGTGGCTGTATAAGGAAGAGAAGAGATGAACAGGAATCAGGTCTGTTTTCTTGGTTTCTGAAGTCATGAAACAAAAGAGGGTCAAGATGAAAAGAGTGTATTTGGATCGTATTGCCGCAGCCCCGCTTCACCCTGAAGTTTTGGGAGCTATGCTTCCCCATTTGAAGGGGAATTTTGGCAATCCTCAGAGTCTTCACTCTGTCGGCCAGGAAGCCCTCAAAGCCATAGAAGAGGCCAGAGAGAAAGTGGCTCAGCTCATTCATGCCCAAGCTTCAGAGGTTTTCTTCACTTCGAGCGGTTCTGAATCTAACAATTTTGCTATCAAAGGGCTTGCTCTTGCTCAGCGGAGCCAGGGAACCCATATCGTTCTTTCAGCTGTTGAGCATCAATCCGTTCTTCATTCGGCCAAAAGCCTTGAAAAACTCGGATTTTCCGTCAGCCTCGTTCCTGTGGACAAATGGGGTCGTGTGAGTCCGGAAGAGGTCCGGAAAGCTGTCACGAAAGAGACAGTTATTGTTTCTGTGATGCTGGCCAATAGCGAAGTGGGCACTGTTCAACCAGTTCAGGAAATTGCCGAGGTTTGCGGCGAGCACAAAGTCCTGTTTCATACGGATGCTGTCGCAGCTGTGGGGAATATTCCCGTCAATGTGACAGAGCTGGGAGTCGATGCCCTGAGTCTGGCAGGCAATCAGTTCTACGGTCCCAAGGGAAGTGCAGTGTTGTTCGTGAAAAAAGGGGCGCGAATCCTTCCTTTCATCGATGGAGGGATCCAGGAGGGAGGACGGAGAGCCGGGACAGAGAACGTGGCAGCGATAGTCGGCCTGGGCAAAGCGGCTGAATTAGCCATGGAAGAGTTGGAAGAGCGTGCGGAAAAAGCGAAGCCCCTGAGGGACAAACTCATTCAGGAGCTTCCTCAGAGAGTGGACCATGTGTTCCTCACCGGACATCCCGAAAAACGGCTTCCCTATCATGCCAGTTTTTGTATCGAGTTTATCGAAGGAGAAGCGATGCTCTTGAACCTGGATATGCAGGGCATTTCTGTCTCCAGCGGCTCGGCGTGCACTTCAAAGGCGCTTAAAGCTTCGCATGTGCTTTTGGCTATGGGAATCGACCATGCCCTGGCACAGGGCTCTCTCGTATTCAGTATGATCGAAGATACGACATCTGAGGATATTGATTATCTTCTTGAAGTCTTTCCACCTGTCATTGAGAGGCTGAGGAAGATGTCTCCTTTATACACCGAATATTTGGAGGAAAAGAAACAATGATTTACAGCGAAAAAGTCATGGAACATTTTCAGAATCCGCGGAATGTGGGAGTGATCAAGGATGCGGACGGAGTCGGCCAAGTTGGCAATCCTGTCTGCGGAGACATGATGAGTTTCTACATCAAGGTGGATGACAACCGCATTGCGGATGTTAAATTTCAAACATTCGGCTGCGGAGCTGCGATTGCTGTCTCCAGCATGGTGAGTGAAATGGCTATGGGGAAAACTCTTGAAGAGGCCATAAAGATCACGAACAAGAGTGTTGCTGAAGAGTTAGGGGGCTTGCCCCGGAACAAGCTTCATTGTTCGAATCTGGGGGCAGATGCTCTCCACAAGGCCATTGAGGATTACCAGGAAAAACAAAAGGGCTATAAAAAGGAGGAAGTGGAAGAGATTCCTGCTGAAAAACTGACTGAGGACGAAAAATGCTACTGTCCGTACTGCGAAGGACCACTTGAGGAATTAGAGGATTTTTGTGGCAGTTGCAATCTGGAACTCGAGGATTGCCCGGAGTGTGGGAAAGCCAAAAAAAAGGGAGAGGAGGGATGTCCTCATTGCGGATCTACGAAACCGAGAGTCTAAAATCTGAAGGGAAATCAGGTTGTATACGAAGGATACAAAAGTGAAACAGAGATCGTGGGAAGATGAAGTCTGATGTGAAACTGGATTGCTTTGGACTGCTCTGTCCGATGCCGATCATCATGACTGCACAAAAGATCAAAGAGTTGAAGATTGGCGAAGTCCTGGAAGTGGCATCCACAGATTTAGGAATCAAAGAAGATCTGCCGGCCTGGTGCAGGCAAACGGGCCAAGAGTTCTTGGGAATGGAAGAGGAAGGCGAAATCATCAAGGTGTATGTCAAGAAGCTGAAGAACTGATCAAGAAAATGCTAAGAATAACAGAAAAAAAAGAGGGGAAGAACACGCGAGTGCTCCGGCTCGAGGGCAAGATATGCCAGGAATGGATTAAAGAGCTCGAAGCAGAAATAATTCGCGGTCTGGATGATGGGAAGAAGATTGTCCTTGATTTTTCGAAAGTGGGCTTTATCGATGAGGACGCTGCGGAGATGATCAAACGGTTTCCTCAAAAAAAGGTTGAAAGAAAGAACGGCTCTTTGTTTATCCGAACAGTGCTGGGAATGGAAGATCGAGGGCAGAAATGAATAAAGAGAAAATCAGGGATAAGATTATTCAATTAAAGAAAGAAAGGAATGCCATCATTCTCGCTCACAATTATCAAGTCGGTGACGTCCAGGATATCGCCGATTATATAGGGGATTCTCTGGGCTTGAGTCAACAAGCTGCTCGGGTGAAAGAAGAAGTCATCATTTTCTGCGGTGTTCACTTCATGGCTGAGACGGCTGCAATTCTGGCTCCGCAAAAAACAGTGCTCATGCCCGAGATCAAGGCTGGATGTCCGATGGCGGATATGATTACCGCTGATGAACTCCGAGAATGGAAGAAGAATTACCCAGGAAGAAAAGTTGTCTGCTATGTCAACACCTCTGCGGCAGTCAAGGCAGAATGTGATGTTTGCTGCACGTCTTCAAATGCGGTCAATGTTGTGAATTCTGTAGAGGGAGATGAAGTTCTGTTTGCGCCGGATAAGAACCTTGGGGCTTATGTGGCCCGCCACACCCAAAAGAAGATTATTCCCTGGGATGGTTACTGTTACGTTCACAACAACATTCTGACCAAGGATGTCCGGGAAAAAAAGAAATTGCATTCTGAAGCGGAAGTGTGGGTGCATCCGGAATGCCGGCCTGAAGTTATTGACATCGCAGACCGGATTCTTTCAACCGGAGGCATGGTGAAAGAAGCTCGCACGACGACCAAAAACGA
>DAOVAM010000134.1 GCA_030671065.1 Candidatus Aminicenantota bacterium | reverse complement strand
AGCCAGATACGTCATGGTATGATCTCTTTGCAGGAAAGTATTATTTTGAGCCAGGCAACATACTGACCATCATAAAGGAAAAAAACCAGCTGATGGTGCAGTGGGATGGCCGGAAAAAGGTCAAAATGATTCCTTTGTCTGATACCGAATTTACCAATGCAGACAGGGAGGGCACACTAACTTTTTATCTGAATAATATCGGTGATGTCACAAAGCTGGAATTCGTGCGAGGCGACAATGTCATGACCGGAGAGAAATTTGTCCCAGCAGTTCTGAATGCGCAGCAGCTTGAGGAATTTACGGGTGATTATTACAGTGATGAACTCAGTACGAGTTACACTTTAGTCATGCTCAACGGAAAGCTCGTGGCCCAGCACCAGCGCCATAATGACATACAACTCGAACCGACAAAAAAAGACATGTTTTCAGGAGAACAATGGTTCTTCAGGCAGGTCCGTTTCACCAGGGATAATAAAAATCAGGTCACAGGATTCAAGCTCAGCGGAGGACGTGTCAGAAACCTGCGCTTTGAAAAGAAATAATGGGGTTGCATATCAACATTTGACATTTCATAAATTAAGGACAGTTGTTTATGTACAGTAATGATGAATTTTTTTTGTAATGATATTGAAAGCAAAAGGTGTCATTGCGAACGCAGCGCGGCAATCTCAATACGTGGAATGGATTAAAGGTGTCATTGCGAGCAGAGCGTGGCAATCTCTTAGGAAAAAATACATTTCCTTTTATGAGATTGCTTCACTCCGTTCGCAATGACAGTAGAAAAGCATTACTGAATTATTGAGTGAGTACGACTGTCCCCAAAATCCTTTCTACAATCCCAGACCGTATTCTTTCAACTGCTTTGCGAAGTGTTTTGCCCTCCCGACCAGTCTGTCCAGCTCTGTCCAGAACCCGCGGCTATGGTTTTTTATCCGGGTATGAAGCAGTTCATGAAGAATCACATAATCTATCAGTTCATCCGGAAGTAGTGCCAACTTCATGTTCAAATTGATATTATTACTTGTTGAACAACTCCCCCAGCGCGTTTTCTGGTTCCGGATGAATACTCTGTTGTAATTGAAACCATGCCATTCGGCCAGTTCTTCGAGCCTTTGAATGAGTTTTCTTCGAACAGCCGCTTTATTGACCCTTCCAAAATCCTCTAACAGGGATCCATACTTCTGCCTTATCCTATCGATCTTGGCCTGCTGTTTCTGTATCCAGCCGATCTTACTGTAGACGATTTTCTCCGCTTTATCCATGGACACACCATAAGGAACTGCGACTCTCACTCCTGTCGCAGGCTTCACATGGATGATCAAATGCTTGGCCCGTTTGCTTCGTTCAAAAAGAACTGGACCTACACCTTCGACTTCAATGATCTGCGATTTTGCCATAATCTGTAATTCTTTAAATTGAATAATTCTTGAATAATCCAGGATAATTCATTGGCGAAAAAAATCAAGGAGAAGCTGATTGAGATTTGTATTAATAATCTATCCTTATGAGATTGCCACGTCACTTCGCTCCTCGCAAGGACAGAAGGAATTTGAAAAAATTGGGAACAGTCCCCAATTTTGAAATGTCAAATGTTAAGATTCAGTCCCAATCTTTGGAAATATCTCTAGAAATGTCAAATGTTAAGATGCGACCCCATTATTTAGGAAAAGCTCTAGAAATGTTAAATGTTAAGACGCGACCCCATTTTACTTTTTTTTTGCTGATAATTCCGTGGATTCTTTTCATGTCAAATTTTTCAGACCGGTCGTAATTGTAAACTCCGTTCTGTTCTTGTTCGATATCTGTCAGTTGCGTGTAGCAGAAGCCGCAGACATGAGACAGGCTCAGGATCACATCTGTTAAAGCTTCGAGGCGAGTGTAAAATTCCTCAAGTGTGGTCGGATCTTTCCCGTATCCCCAGGAATCGGGCGCGTATTTCTGATCCGGGCTGGGAATCCACTTGATCCCGCCATACTCGTCGATCAAGTAGGGTTGCCCCCGGTATTCCCCGCTCCTTTCCGGAAGGCGGCGCCAGACTTTATTCCCGTCAGAAAGGGCCAGCAGCTCCTTCATTTTTTCCGGATCCTGTTCGTAAGTATGCTCGGTCCACAAATCAGTCTTAAAATGCAGGCCGCCGCTGGAATCATTCACGGGCCGTGTGGGATCGAGGTTGTGCGTAAGATTGTAAGCGTCGACGAGTAAACGTTTCAGGGACTCTCCTCTCCCCCAGACTTCATTGAAGGGTGTCCAGGCAATGATCGATGGATGATTCCGGTCCCGCATGACGATCTCCTGCCACTCGACGAGGAAATTCCTGGCCGCCGCTCCATTATTTATATCTATGCCCCAGCTCGAGGATTCTCCCCAGGTGAGGTAGCCGAGTCTATCGGCCCAGTAGTGGAACCTTTCCTCGAACACTTTCTGATGGAGACGCGCTCCGTTGAATCCTGCCCGCATGGACAGCTCGATATCCTTTTTCAGCGCTGCATCACTGGGTGCAGTCCAGATTCCATCAGGGTAAAAACCCTGATCCAGAACAAGCCTGAGATAATAAGGCTTGTTGTTCAAAAACACCTGATTTCCTTGAATATGGACCTTCCTCATCCCGGCATAACTCCTGACATGGTCTAAAACCTGTCCGGACTTTTCCGTCACTTCAAGAATGAGGTCATACAGGAAAGGATTTTCCGGTGACCAGGTCTTTGGTTTTTTAACCGGCAAAACACATGCCGCACTATTGCTGACCGTCGCTTCGGCCTGGCTTATTCTCTTGGTACCATCCATGACAGCAACCCGGAAAGTGAGGTCCGGACGAACTGAATAGAACCTGGCTTGAATCGAAAACCTCTTCATGTCGAGGTCAGGGAGGATATGAAAGGACTTTAATCCGTATTCAGATACAGCCTCCATCCAAACAGTCTGCCAGATGCCTGTTGTCCGGGTGTAATGGACGCCTCTTGATTTAAGGAATCGGCACTGTTTTCCCGAAGGCTGCAGGCCTGAGCGGTTATCGTCAAGGGCATAAACCACCAGGCTGTGGATTCCTCCACTGGAGACAAAAGGAGTGATATCCATTTCAAACGAAGATGTCCCTCCATAATGTTTTCCAACAGACTTCCCATCGATGAAGACTTCTGTCTCAAAATCCACGGCCCCAAAATGGAGGATCACCTTTTTCCCTTCCCAGTCATCTGGAATAGTGATGCTTCTTTGATACCAAATGGCCGGGATAAAATCTTTGTGGTTCACCCCGGACAATGGGCTCTCCGGACAGAAGGGCACAGTGATTTTCCCTTCAAAGCCCAGGCTGCTGGCAAAATCACGCTCTTTTCCTGATTTCCCGAAATCGAAAGAAAAGGTCCAGGTTCCGTTGAGATTTACCCATGAGGACCGGGCAAACTGGGGTCTGGGGTATTCTGGCCTAGGAATGGAGTTTCCCTGAGTTGCTGATTTTAACTCATCAGCGAATCCCATACCAAAAAGAAATGCGAGACAGAGAAAAAGATACAGGAATTTTTTCATAGTATTATCCTCCCCTTATCGATGTCACTGAATCTTAAATATAGACGATTATTTTAAAGCTCAGGCTTTTACCCTCTTGGCCCTTTTAAGACTCTTGCTGGTAGTGTAATGATGCCCTTGAATAAATCGAACACCGCACCCACTGTGATCCCAATAAGCCGGAGCGGAAGAAGAAGAAGCCAGACAATGGGATACAAGATGAGCCCCAAAATTGCCAGAGGCCAGCAGAGCACTAATAAAATAAGCCAGAGTACAAATTTAATAAACATAGTCTCCTCGTTTGAATCCGAGAACTGTTCAAAACACGCCTTTGTGTGGATTTCTCATAAGACTAAACGTTTATATCATTTAAAAGGTTCATCCCCACTTAAGCAATTAAAAAAATACTGTGTCCACTTTGAGTTAAGATTTTCTTTTTTTAACCGCTTTGCTCTTTGTGGTTTCTTTTTTTGCCTTTTTCCAATCTTTGATCCGCGTGCCCATGTCCTTAATGACTGGCTTCACGGAAGCTGACCATTCCTTCATCTCGTGAGAAAGGTCGTCCACCGGAGAGGTGAGCACTTTTCCCAGCTCTCTGAGTTTCTTACTGAGTTCATCAAGGGAAGGCTCCATGGCCTTATCAAAATCTCGTATCTTTCGTCCCGCCTTATCCACTTCCGTTTTGAGCTCCTCGCCCACTTCTTTGAGCTTCTCACCGATCTCTGCGAAAACGTCCTTTTCCTTTTTGACCATCTCTTTCTCCTTTTTTCAATATTTACAAATAGATTATAAAAGGGGATGCGTCCAGAGTCAAAAAAATTAAAAAGATGTTCTTCTCATATTCTTTTTTCCTCTCCCTTTCTCTAAAGAATTATAGCAGAGAGGATGGTCGTATCTTTCAGAATATCATCCCATCTTTATACAATAAGCTCAACTCATTCATCTGTCTGGTGCCGGTGACTTGACTAAGGGGAAATGTGAAATGTAAAATTGCAGAAAGCACAAGAGTATGTACCTACAGATCGGAATCATCTCCCTTGTCATGGTGGCCGCCTATGCTCTGGCGAAATGGAAGAAGCTCTCGGTCGAAATAAGCATGCTCGCCGCCGCTGTGGCTGGAGGCCTTGTCGGCGCATTCACGAACACCCCCCACATAGGACAACTGGCCCGCCACCTGGTTGAGGGAAGCTTCACCTACCTTGACGTCATCCTTGTCTTTTCCACAGCCACGATTTTCATGGCCATCGTCAGTGAATCAGGCGGCGTGAATTATGTTGTCAGAGCCACGATAAAATATTTTTACAATGTCCGTATCATTGCTTTGATCCTGCTCATGATCATTGTTCTGATTCCCGGTGCGCTGACCGGGGCTGGCAGCGTTTCCCTGCTTGTGGTCGGAGCACCGGTCGCACTGGCGCTTGGGTACCTGGGTATAGAGAAAAAAAGAGCTGCGGCCATTCTCTTTATAGTGGCCGGCTTGAGCGCAGCAGCTCCTCCGGTCAACATCTGGGCGATGATCCTTTGCGCAGGAACCGCCATCCCGTATGTGGGCTTCGAGCTTCCTCTGGGCATTCCTGTTCTCATCTTGGGAACCTTTACGGTTCTCTTTTTAGGATGGAGGCGAAAAGAAAAACAGAACCTGGAAGTTGTCCTCAAAGAGATGCCTGAAATACCGCCGCGCATGAGCTGGTGGAGGGTGCTTCTCCCCTTTCTCGTCTTTTTCGGGCTGGTTATCGCCTACAGGATGTGGCCTTTTTCCACTCCGATACTGGGTCTTGCTCTGGAATTCGTTATTGCCGCATTGATTGCCTGGCTGGTGAGCACTAAAAAAATCAAAATTCTGGCCCTCTCAAGAGACACGATGAAGAGGCTACTTCCTCTGCTGGCCACAATGGTCGTTGTGGGCATGCTGCAGCAGATCATGACTGTTACCGGGGTCAGGGGCATGATTTCCTTTGCGGTCATCAGCATTCCGCTCATCCTGTTGTTTATATCTTTGGCTTTGATCATTCCGGTCTCAGAAGGTGTTTTGACTTATGGCGGAGCGGCGATCATCGGGATTCCCTTAATCTGGTTTTTAGACTCTATCGGACTTCATGCAACAGTGGCCATAGCCGGGTTGAGCCTGCTCTGGCCCTTAGGTGACGGGCTTCCCCCGACTGCCCTCATCGGAAGGCTCAGCGTGATGGTCTCCGAGTACAAGGATTCATACTGGACATTCCTTAGGAGCACATGGGTTCCCTGGCTGGTGATTACGGTCGTCGGAATCCTGATGATTATCTTCAGCGCCAAACTGGAGTTTCTTGTGAGATGGAGTATGTGAAGGAGGCTATGAGATGCCGTTGATAATGATTATCTACTATGTCATCTCCGCCTTTTTAGTGTGCATGCTGGTTTGGAACTTCATCAGGGAAAAAAAGAATGTGAATGATATGTTCCTTTATTTGCTCGTGTTGATCCCGCTCGTACTGAGAATCCTTCGGATCAAATAGGAGAAAAAAGAGAAAGATAAAGTCAAGATGAAGTTAAAAGAAGGTTTAATGAAGGAAAAGGATGTTTTTGTGTCAGATAAAAAATTGGATTCGATAAATGGATAAACACATGTCTCGAGAATGGGCACTCAAATTAATATTTCTCTTGGTAGTAATCACTCTGATGATTATCGGC
>DAOVAM010000047.1 GCA_030671065.1 Candidatus Aminicenantota bacterium | reverse complement strand
AAGGCTGTTAGCAATAGAGGCGATTATGTGATCCTGCTTCATGGGCTGGCCCGGTCAAATCGTTCAATGCATAAGATAGAGAACGACCTCTTAGAGCTTGGATTCAGGGTTATTAACCTGAATTATCCTTCCACCGACCATTCCATAGAATACCTTGCGAATACTGTGCTCAGAAATGCTATTGCACGCTGCCCTGTAGACCCTGAGACAAAGATTCACTTTGTTACTCATTCACTGGGAGGAATTATCGTCCGTTATTATCTAAAACAGAATAAACTCTCCAATCTCGGACGAGTTGTGATGATCAGTCCGCCGAATAGCGGCAGTGAATTAGTTGATAATCTCAAAGACAGTTATTTTTTTAAAAAAAGGCATGGGCCAGCTGGTCAACAACTGGGAACAACAAAAGAGAGTGTTCCGCAAAACCTGGGGCCTGTTGACTTCGAACTGGGCGTCATCACCGGTAACAGGAGTTTCAATCCAGTTTCTTCCATGATAATCCCAGGGCCTGACGATGGAGCCGTTTCTGTAGAGAGTGCAAAGGTAAAAGGCATGGTAGATTTTATCGTCATGCCGAACAGCCACACGTTCATAATGAAGAGCAAAGATGTGATCATGCAAATTATCTACTTTCTGGAGTATGGCGAGTTCAAACATCCGAAGCCCAACAAGAAGGAATGAGAGGATGCATGACAGGTTGAAAAGAGTAAAGGAAGCAATATGACAGATACTGTGAATCTTCCGACGTGGCTGGTGATTCTCGGATGCGCTTTTATTTTCTGGGCTCTACTGGACCATCTCCTTCTCCCGAGCGTGCGGTGGTACTTCCGGAGACGCGTCAACATAGTCATCCAAGAGGTCAACAAAAAGCTTGATCTTCAGCTTCCTGCATTTAAGCTGACAAAACGGAAAGTAATTGTTGACCGACTGACCTATGATCCCCAGGTCCTTGAAGCTGTGACGCAATACTGCAACGAGAACGATGTCCCCAAGGATGTGGCCATGGAAAAAGTCGGACGATACGCGAAAGAGATCGTCCCCTCTTTCAATGCCTATGTCTACTTCCGGATTGGAAGATGGCTGAGTAAATCCATAGCAAGACTTCTCTATCGCGTGCGGATCGGCTTTGCCGATGAGGAAGCGCTGGAAAAAGTAGACTCTCAATCGAGTGTCGTGTTCATCATGAACCATAGAAGCAATATGGACTACATCCTGTTGGCCTATCTTGTGATAAACAGAGTTGCTCTGAGTTTTGCTATGGGTGAATGGGCAAGATTCTGGCCGGTGCAGCAGTTGTCTTGCGCACTCGGAGCATTTTGTGTCAGGAGAGGATCGAAGAATCCTCTGTACCGTCGAGTATTAGAGCGTTATGTGCAGATGTCCACTGAAGCAGGAGTCGTACAGGCTGTCTATCCTGAAGGGAAACTGACCATGGATGGTAGATTATGCCCACCCCGGATTGGCCTGTTGGATTACATGCTGCGCTCCTTTGATCCCAGCAAAGAACGCGACCTTGTTTTCATCCCTGTTGGTGTCAATTACGACCGTGTACTCGAAGATCGGACATTGCTGTTAGGACTCGATCCCAAAGCCGAAATAAAATCGACTCCAGGTACCATCAAAACAACATTGTCTTTCATCCTGCACAATTTCTGGCTTATGATGCGCGGGAAATGGCACCGTTTTGGCTATGCCATTGTGAACTTCGGAACTCCCATATCGATGAGGGATTACTTAGAGAATCACAAGGTTGATTTTCGGAATATAGAGAAAGAGGAGCGAATAGAAAAAGTCCAGGAATTAGCCCAGGAGCTGATGGATGAAGTCAGTGAGGTCATTCCCGTTGCGCCTGTGCCATTGATTTCATATGTGTTCGCGGAGAATCCGGAAAAGGGTTTTTCAGACCTGGAGATCAAAGCGCGTGTCCAGAGTTTGATCGACGAGCTTGAAAAGCAAGGGGCCCCCGTTTACATTCCCCGCAGTGACAGGGATTACACTATCGAAGTCGGGCTGCGCATGCTGACCTTGAGACATATTGTTCTGGAAAATGACCAGCTCTATTACGCTGCCCCGGATGATATGGATGTGCTCCAGTATTATGCGAACTCTATAAGCCATTTTTTTAAATCAACTCTTCAAAAATAACCCAATAATGAATCGCAGTGCATTGATACTCAAGCGGGATAAATATCAGCTCTGATTTTAATTTTCTAGATCAGGATAAGATAAGAATTAATGTGAAAATCCAGTTGAGTAGGAAGAGAGCAGCTAGAAGAATTATACCTTTATGGAGAACTCGAACGGATCTGGAAAGTGGAGTCCTCCACTTTGGTATAACCAGATAGAGCAGGTTAAACATGAACTGAAGAATAATGTAGAGGAGAATCAGCAGCCCCAGTCGATGATATGAGAGGCTCAAAGCCAGGTTTCCGTGCGCTGCCGCGACGACGGAGCGAGTGAGACCACAGCCCGGACACGGCAGTCCTGTTGTGCGGAGAAAGATGCATACATTGGGTAGAGTGATTCCTCCGACTTGGAGATGAGAGCCCTCAGAAATTGAAGGCTTGAGGATCAAGGCTCCTCCAAGAATGGCGGAGCATAATATAAGAATAATCAGGTAAGGAGCGAGTTCACCCTTTCTTTTTGGCCTACCTGGCTTCATTGACCAGTTGACGAACCTTTTTGGATGGAGTTAATCTCAGTGAAAAGCGGTCTTGATCTCCGGTTTCGATAGAACGATTAGACACCAGATTCCGATGGGCAGACCAATGATACAGCAGGGACTGATACAGGGAATCATGGCCAGTATACTCGCGGCCATACATAATCCGTACTGGTTGAGCTCTTTCATCTTCAGAGCCGCATAAATGATGAATGCAGCAACGACGATGCCAATAAAAGAGCTGGCAATGCCCGCCGCTCCTTCGAATATTTGTGCATACTGATCATCAAATTCGTTAAACCTGTCTGCCATCAACGAGCTTATGCTCGTTCCGAGAAAGCTCATAAACAAACCGAGTAAGCTAAAAATTCCTCCGATGATTCCTGTAACAAGAAGCCCGATGGACGGACCGGACACCTGAGCAGCTGCATTAGGAACTGCCTGCACAGGTTTTTGTTCGTCAGTCATTATTCCCTCCTGTTTTGTTTTAAAAACTTCATCCAGAGCAGGGTTTCTGTTGGCAATCCAAATCGATTATTTTATGATTCGCTTCTGGATATTTAACATTTGCCATTCAACCTAGACGGTTCTTGCCGATTCTATTCAATCAAAAATTGAATGTCAATATAAATGGAGCGCTGAGATCTGAAAAAGAAATGAATAAACGCATGGGACCTCTTCTGAGATCTTGTTCTGAATATTTTAAGAATGCTAGAAATCCAGCTTGAAAAAACGAGAAATTCAGTTTCATTGGATATGAATATCTACATCTATTTGAAAAACAGAATAGAATGTCTTTATAATCAAATAGACTACTTTTAGATTGAGAATTTTATGCTAGGAAGAAAGCCATGAGAATGAAGTTCAAAAAGTATTCGTCTGGAACAGGAGCTATACTTTTAGCGTCTGTCTTACTCGGAATGCTCGCTGCCAGAGGTCTTGATTTTGAACCAAAAGAATCACATGTGTCGCGTGGATACTCGATTCCTCTAGTCGACTTATCCAAAGATAGAAAGCGGCAGGTCGTTGTAGACAGGGAACCTGGCCAGTATCTTGGCCATCCCACAACGGTTTTATTAGAAGATAACAGGACTATGATTGCAGTCTATCCGAAAGGCCATGGGCAGGGAGCCATAGTGATGAAAAGAAGCGATGACAGCGGTTTAATCTGGTCAGGCCGCCTCCCAACTCCAAAAAGCTGGGAGACTTCGAAAGAGGTTCCCACGATTTATCGAGTGATCGATCTTCATGGCGTTAAACGTCTGATCATGTTCTCTGGCCTTTTCCCGATCAGAATGTCTGCCTCTGAGGATGACGGCAAGAACTGGTCTGAACTTGAGCCCATCGGCAATTTCGGAGGGATCGTAGCCATGGCATCGGTCGTCCGAATAAAAAACGGGGATTTCATGGCTCTTTTTCATGATGATGGACGGTTTTTTCGCGAAGGCGGTAAGAGAATGAATCCACCCGTCTTCTATATCTATCAAACCATCTCTAAAGACGGAGGATTAACGTGGGAGGAGCCGGTCTCGATATTGACTCACCCAGAGGCTCATCTCTGCGAACCGGGCATAATCCGTTCCCCTGATGGGAAACAACTGGCTATGTTGATGAGGGAAAACAGCCGGCAGTTCAATTCATTTGTCTCCTTCTCGAATGATGAGGGTAGGACATGGATTAAGCCCAGGGAGCTTCCTGGGGCATTGACTGGAGACCGACATGTTGGCCGGTATGCTCCGGACGGAAGACTGTTCATCACTTTTCGGGATACTACTCATATTAGCCCCACTCAAGGAGACTGGGTCGGCTGGGTGGGCACCTATGAAGATGTCGTGAAGGGACGGGAAGGCCAGTATCGCATCAGACTCATGGATAACACCAAGAGTGCGGACTGTGCCTATCCTGGACTTGAGCTTCTTCCAGATGGGACGTTTGTGACAACGACCTACGGCCACTGGATCAAAGATGAACAGCCGTTTATTGTCAGCGTGCGATTTAAACTTGAAGAAATCGACAGACTCGCACGATCACACGTTGAAAAAATACCGATAGTATTCGGTCCGGCTCTTCAAACCATTTCCTCAGCAATGGCAATAAAGTGAGAGGATTTTTCCAGTGATAGTCAGGGAAATCCAGGCTAAAAGTATTCTTAATAAATCAAAAGTATTCGATTACTGCCTCAATCCTTACACCGGATGCCAGGTCAACTGCGCTTACTGTTATGCTCGTCTGTTTATGCGCCGGTATTCAGGCCATAAGGAGCCATGGGGAGAATTTGTGGATGTTAAATTCAATGCTCCTGAGCTTTTGAAAAAGCAGCTGGAAAGAGCCAGAAGGGGGACAGTCTGGATTTCTTCTGTTTGTGATCCCTACCAGCCCCTTGAGGCAAAGTATAAGCTCACACGACGGTGTTTGATAGAACTGGCAGACAAACAGTTTCCTGTGAATATCCAGACAAAATCGAAACTCGTTCTTCGTGACGTGGATTTATTTCAGAAGTTTGCAGAAATAGAAGTCGGCTCTACAATAACGACGGATGACGAGAGGATAGCAGGATTGTTCGAATCCAGAGCATCCAGTGTAAGTGACAGGATCCAAATGCTCGAGAAAATTCATAAAAAAGGAGTCAAGACTTTTGCCTTCATCGGTCCCTTGCTTCCTGGAAATCCAGAAAAACTCATCGAACGTCTCTTTGGAGTAGTAGACAAGGTCTATATCGACAAAATGAACTACATGAGCACGATGAGAACATTTTATATCCGGCATGGATTAAAGGAAGCAACGACTGATGAATTCTTCAACGAATACAGAAAAAGACTCATCAATGAATTGAAGATAAAGAAATTGAAATTTGAAGTTCTTTTTTAAGCTGTGTGAAACAGGAATGTCGCATAAACTTTTTAGGCAAAATCATTTCCTTCTTAAAATGACACAGGATTCATGGGTACCTTGTATGGAATTTGGGATTAAAGTTTGTCATCTTTCTTGTCGATTAGCTTGAATAATTTTTTTTCTTCTTGAATTCCCTTCAGAATATCTGTCAACGTGGGTTTCATTTCTTTTTTGTTGAAATCACATTTGACGATTTCTAGTTTCTCTGAGGCTATATGGCAGGAGATCAATCTTATGTCTTTTGCGTATTTTATGGAGTACTTGACTCCCACGGCTTCGAAATAAGTCACCTGAACGACCATTTTCTCTCTTTTATCGATATCATATATCAGGACAACAATGTGTTCTTCGCTGTTTGTCGGATTTTCATCCAGATCAAAATGGAATTCTCTCTTGATAAAATCCTCATTTTTTCTTTTGCCTAACTCTGAAACTTCCTTATAAATATCTTTCAGAATGTCCTCAGGTGTCTTTTTGCGTTCAAGCGCCCTTGGAAATAATTCATAAGGATAAAGAAAGGGGCTGGCTTGAACCATGTGCATAAAAACTAGGCTTGCTAGGAAAATACTGAGGATGATTTTATGACAAGTCCTTTTGCCCGATATCGTCTTTTCGATCATTCTCTCTATTCATATTATAGCGCAACCGGAATAAAAAAAACTTTTTTAATCCCATAAAAACAAATGTATTTTTTCCTTACGAGGTTGCAATGCTACGCTCGCAATGACACTTTTCTCTCCCTATCTTTGCTTGATTCGACTAAAACATTGAAAGGTTTTATCGATGCTTGATTGAAATCCACTTTAAAAGTTTTTTATCTCTGTGATATAATACTATTCAAAATGAAATGTGGAGTATGATATGGATTACCAGGCAAAGACATTGCATCTGAGCCAAAAATTTGAAGATATCGAGAACAACGACCGCGATCTCACTGCTGTTCTCAATGCATATGCCAGTAAAGGCTATACATTGGATAAGATTATTCCGGATGAGAGATATGTCTCTGATCGAGATGCGAAAAAGGTTTATATCCTCATATTCAAAAAGAAATCAGCGAGCTCTTCATAAGGTTCTAAAGGGCAGTAAAGAATCCTTCCTCGTATAGCCGGTTTGAATCCTTAATTTCCAGATTTTCAGATTCAATGAGTCCTATAGCCTGGTCCAACGTCTCGATCATTGTTTTTTTGTCCTCGGGGAGTTTTCCTGCCACTCCTCTGTAAATGACAGCCCCGCCAGCCCAGAGATAATTCGTGACATGGTCACTTGCCAGGAAACACTTTTCGACAGTTAGATTCTCCACAAAGAGTCTCACTTCCTTTAGCCGTTCCAAAGGGGGAGTGATCTCGAATTCACCTTTTCCCAGCTTGTCCTTCAAGGGAGTTCCATGTTTAAGGGTCAATGTTCTTAATCTTATAAAATCCGGCTTGGCTTTATTGAGTACTCTTGCGCTGTTCAGTGCGTGTTCCTTCCATCGTTCCCTGCCTCCTGCTCCACTCAGTACGTAAAAGGATACTTCAAAACCCGCCTTCCGCGCCTTCTGTCCGGCCTCGATCATCTCTTCGGGCCTGGCTCCTTTATACAGCCAATCAAGGACCTTTGCATCTCCTGATTCAAGGCCAATATGAAGCCTGTCAAGGCCAGCTTTGCGTACGGCTTTCAAAAATTCCATCTTCCTTTTCAGAATGGTTTTCGCTCTGGCATAGGCTGTTATCCTTTTCACTTCAGGAAATGTTTTCTTAATGTACAACACAATCTCTGGCAACTCTTTATGAACGAGATTGTCACTGTCGCCGAGGAAGATGGATTCTGTTGTTTTGTATATCTGTCTGGCTTTATTCACATCATTTTTGACATCCTCAAGGGATTTTGCTTTGAATCGAATGTCTTTGTACATGAAACAAAATGTGCATCTATTCCAAGGACAGCCTCTAGTGATGCGAATGAGTGCGCTTTCTGCCTCGTTGGGAGGCCTGTATGGAGGAAAATCGTATGTGTTTAAATATCTCATTCTCGTTCATCCCATCCCCTTGCTGACTTTAAAAAACGTGGTGTTTATTTTTTTATATAACCCAGAGATTTAAGCTTCTCAATTTCCTCTTTTGTGAGTTTCGATTTCTGCTTGTAGTATTTCTTACTGTATTCGATGAAATCTTTGACATTGGATATGAATTCAGTCAGCATTCCAGCCAGGACCGCCATTTCACTATCCGGATTCTTGTAAATATTATGGCTTTCGAACTGGTCTTTTTCTATATCGTAAGCCTCATATTCTTTATCATAGATTAATTTTATATTGCCCTTGAGCAGTCCATACCGAATAGGGCTCACTTTCAAGTGAAAAACTTCCCCTCTATTGGAATCGACCGCACCTTTATAAGCCTCAAAATAAAACACTCTCTCCTCACTCTTCGGGTTGAACAGGTCCTCTCCTTCCATATCATCTGGGGTTGGAATCTCCAGCTGCGAAAGGATGGTGGGGGCAATATCCAGTAGGGAGACATTCCTTTCTACCACGGCATTGGCATTTTTATTCGCGGGCAGTTTTACAACCAGAGGCACATGTAGGCTTGAGTTATATAATTTTCTGCCGTGAGTGAAATAATTATGTTCACCGAAGCTTTCTCCATGATCTGCCATGAATATGATCAAGGAATCATCATACAGTCCTAACTCCTTTATCTTATTGATGAGTTGCCCTATGTAATGGTCGTCATAGCCGATCTCAGTGTCGTATTTTCGTATTTTCTTGAAATGGCTTCTTTCTGGATAGACAGAAGCGTCGACTTCCTCGTAACCCTTATCAAATTGCTTGTGATAAACATAGGGTTCGTGAGGAGATGTGTAATGGACCCAGAGAAAAAATTTTCTCTTGGAATTATGGTACAGCCATTTAGAAGCCTTTTTACTGACATCTTTTGCATCTCCCTCTGAAAGAAACAGATTGAGCCATCGTTTTTTGTCGAGCACTTCAGTATAAGTATCAAATCCACGGTTTAATCGTGTGAGATCTTTCTTGAGAGTGTAATTAGAGATGAATGCTCCTGAATAATATCCATGATTTTTTAAATACTGGGGCAGTATTTTTGTTCTGTTGAATATAGACATTCCGTTTCGCTTGGCTCCATGTTTGTGCGGGGAAAGAGACGATAGCATCGAGGCAAATGCAGGAGTTGTTAAAGGCGAGGGAGTGTAGCAATGAATGAATTTCACGCCATCCTTTGCAAATTGATCGATATTGGGGCTGGTGTTTCTTGGGTAGCCATAACAGCCAAGATGGTCTGCTCTCAATGTGTCGACGGCGATGATAATGACATTCGTCGAATAAGACAGAGAATAAATGAGCAAAATAGAGAGTGAAAGGAGAATGAGTTTTTTCAACCGCATCACGGTCAGCCCTTAGATAAGATATATTATATAAATTCCTGAGATTTTTCTATGATTTTTATTATTTCCTTTACGATAGAATCATGTCCTTCATACAAACAGACTTTACTCGTTAAAACTTCCGCTATTTCTTAGAGGATTCAAAATATTCCCGGACTTCAGGTTTCACAAGATAAACAAGCACGAGTATACCGATAATGGTTCCAAAAGGAATCCTGAGTAAGCTGATGGTGGCATACGCGATGCTCAGGACTCTCCCCCACTCCTTTCCACTCAACAGGCCTATTCCCGCTGTCACAGCCAAAAATGCAGAGATGAACAGGAAAAAGACCGCAATGCCCAATCCAAAGTTGGCTCCGATTTCACCAATCCCGTAGAGATGAGAAATTTCGGGAAAAGCAAACAGGATGATGGCGCTTATCCCTATGAGTGCGCCAATAGCTGAGATGAATTCCCACACAGCAATAAGAATGAGCCCGTCTGGCCTTCTCATGATCGCTACCTCCTCTATTTTATAGTTTGTTCTCCTATAACATGTATCAGAGTATTGCGAGCGAACGAAGATGGTGTGACACACTCATAGGGTAAAAACTTTCATTTCTTTTTATGAGATTGCCACGTCGCTATGCTCCTCGCAATGACAATTCTTTGTTATTGTAAATGAAGCGTGGCAACTTTGCTAATGTGTCATTGCGAGCAACGCGTGGCAATCCCGTAAGATACAAACGCATCTTTCTTATGAGGATGCCATGTATCGTACGCAATGACACAAAGCTCTTGTTTGGGAGGACTCTATCCTTTTCATCTTCTTTCAAGAGCAATCTCCAGGGCATTTGTCAATGGGCTGTAGCTGTCTTCCAATCGCTGACGATACGGCTCTAGGGATTTTTTTATCACTTCAGGAAGTCCATCCTGCCAAATAAGCCTGTATCGATTCGATTCCATGGCTTCAATTTCAGCTTGGAGGGCTTTTCGCCATTCGTTTTGTACCCTGGGAACCTCCCCTGTAGTCAATTTCTCATACTGTTTTTGGAGCATGGGAAGGGATATCCTGTGAAGCCATCGGAATGTTATATCCCGACGCACTTCTTCTGATTCTTGATCATCCCAATCTCTATACCTGTACCCTTCGTCATCACCCCTGATCTGAAAATCCGGGCCCTCAAGAACGGATTTCCCCAGCCAGGAATAATACGCAACTGTGTATATGTAATAATACTCCCCCATTCCCATCTTGACATCGAGCAGAGTTTGGACATGTGATTTATAAAAGCCGGATATCTGAGGTATCATTCCAAATCCGGTTTTAATTCTTTTGAACACGCTCCTGGACTCTTTATCGCTTGTTTCTTCATCTCTACCTTCTTCGAGAATTCGGAATGATTTTTCTAATTCTTCCCGTGCTGGAGCCATAGCTTCCCTGGCTTCCAAAAAGGCTTCTAAACGCTCCGGTTTGATTGCACCATCAGGATCAGGGCTGTATTCCTGGATCTCGCCATGCTGTTCGACTAAAGTATCCATCAGGGTTTCTGTGTCTTTGAAACCCTCCACGATGTTTCTCACAAAAAAGAAACCTCCCATGACCAGGAGGATCACAATCAAAAGGATTGCTCCACAGCCAATACCGCAACCGACAAGCCATTTTTTTGTGGAACTCGAAGAACTCTGTTTAGTCTGTTCCAAGGCTTTTCTCCTTTTAAATGATTTCTTGAGATAAACGTACCACAGGATAAAAATTGGGTCAAATTGGATGAAGAAAATAAAACACAATCCTCATACAAGACCTACTCTGCATATACGTTTTCTACAGAGTTGAGTTCAACTGAACAGAACAAAAAAGTGAGCTCGAAACGATCGAGAGCAGCCTTCAAAAACAGAATGCCTCATTTCTTGGATGAATTCGTTTTTAAAGCTTCAAGGCTCTTTCTCGCATCCATCATTTCGAAAAGATCTTCATCTGCATTCTTCCACATTTCAAGGGCCTTTTCATACTGTTCGATGGCTTTTTCTCGCTGGCCATTCTCGTCGTAGAGCTTTGCCAGCCTGTAACGGCTCAAAGGGTGAATGAGAGGTCTATCCAGTCCTATTTCCAGATTGAGGGTTGTGATCCGTTCGTATTCCGCAATGGCTTTGTCCAGTTCACCTTTTTTCAAGAATGCCAGTGCAAACAGATCATCATCAAAAGGGAGGTTCCTGCGTATGAATGACACAACCGCACTGAATGAGACTTTTGGGGGAGGCATAGTCTCGATAAGGGCGATGGCCTCATCCGCAGAATCCTCTTCGAGCAGGATCAGACTCTTGAAATAATCATGTATGGATGTCTTCAAATGTTTTGTTTGTTCTGTTTCCTTCTCTGACAGCATGGAATAAATGACAGACAGTTTTGACTTTGCCGCTTCTAGCTGGCCAGTTTTCAGGTCTGCTAAACCCTCGTAAAAGTGGGAGATGATACTATTTTCGAACTCATCGCCCAGGCTGTTACTTGCCCTGAATTCCATCCTGCTCTTTTGGTAGTCTCGGAAGAGGTCGATTTTGCCCCATTCGTAACAGATCCATATTTTTTCTCTGTAAGCGACGTCGATCAGACTATTATCATTGACCTGTTTCGCCAGCTCTTCTGATTGACCAATTT
>DAOVAM010000010.1 GCA_030671065.1 Candidatus Aminicenantota bacterium | reverse complement strand
AGAGAAGCTTGTCTTTATCGTATTTGAGGTTGACGATTCCAACTCCCCAATCATCATATTCTTCTGTGCCTTGTTTAAATGCGGCCGCGATGAAATAGATATCTTTTTGGAAATCGATCCCTGTCATTTCAGTAAACTTCTGAAAGTCCGTGAATTCTTCGAACTCCTCTTCCTCCGTTTTTTCACTGATGAGTTTATTTAGAGCTTCTATTGTAAGAACCCCTTGGACATCGATGAAAAAAACTGCTGCCACATCTTTTGGCAGGAGACGGAGCATATCATCAGCCTGGGCAGAACCTACCGCAGGGCTGAATGGTCCTGACTCACAAGAAATTAAAGAAAAAATGGCGAAAATAACTGCAGATGTTATGGCTGTGAATTTTTTCATTGTTATGCCTCCTTTATTCTTTGTGCAGTTTCATCTGGCGAAAGTCTTTAGGGACTATACCAGAAAAATCATAATTAGAGCAAATTGTATTTCTGACTTGAACATCTTGATTTCCAATCTAATATGGGTCGAATCCAGAATACAATTGTCCTCTTTATGGTTATACGAAATTCAGCCCTTTTCAGTTCACGGTTTATCAATCCAGTAATTTCAAATTGGCTTGATTTTTTTTAGGAAAAGCTTAAACGGAAATTTATTATTTCATGTACCTGTAAAATTCCATCTGGCTGGAATAGAGCAGGCATCTGACCCAAATCACTGCAATGATGAAAATCTGCTGGAGAAGAAAACCTGCGAGAACCCATGGAAAGTTTGATTGAGGGATGATTTCTTTGAGAAGGATATAGATCACGGTCACTGCGACTTGAATCAGAAGGATTAGATAGAAGAGTCCAAAAGTGGAGAAAGGATGTCTTAACACAAAAGCGAGAGCTTCCAGAGCGGATTTGAGAACATTGCGGCTCTCATCCAGGACGATTTTGATGCGGGCATAGTCAAAGACCATCTGGATAAACAGAAGAAGAACAAAGGTCAATGCGCTGAAGGCGAGCCTGATGTAAAAAGGAGTGACTTCGGAGAGTGAATCCGAAGTAATATTGGTCAGGACTGAGCTGAATGCGTCACGAAGGAAGACACTGATAGAGATTATAAATACCCATGAAAACAACATGAGAACAAAAAAACGGAAAAAATGGGAGCCAGCTCCCCGAGCAAATTCTTTCATGGAGAATTTTGGAACATCCTGGTTTAATATCGTCAGGATCCCACCGGCAAGGAAGACGTGAAGAATGATGTAGAAAAGTCCGAAGGCGATCAGGATAGGGGGTAAAGAGAAAAATCTCATCTGGATGAGGCTTTCAAGGTTGTTGAGGATTGCGCCTTTACCGATGACGGAAGGAGAGAAAGTTGTCTCCAGTCCTTCTGCCTCATCCCTGAATTCTTGCCACCAGATGTAGTCAAAGCCTTCAGCCATCCTGGAACCGGCTTCACTCTGCCCGAAGGAATCCTTGAGTGAGTTATACATGGGAATGGCAAGGAGTAAGGAGAAGAGCAGGTTGATTATGAAGAGGAGGAGCACCAATTTCATGGCTTTGCCCGTGATCTTGAATCCTTTTCCGAAATTCATGAAGACTTTCATCTTTTCCCTCCTGGCTCCTTATCAGCTACCCAGTACAGTAAAAAACTCGAGTGCATGCTGGAGCCAAACCATCCAGTTTGAAACCCACTTAAGGGGCGCCAGTTTATTTGATTTTCTCATCATGCTGTTGTTCGTGCGGTTGATGTCCAGGACCAGCTTGAATTCCGGATCAACAACAGCCTTTTTTATCCGGGCAGGCTTCTGGAATGTGTATTTCTTCCATCTGTACTGTCCATCCCATGTTTCCCTGAATTCTTCTCCATCTTCAAAAACGATCAGGACATCCACTGGAAGTTTCACTTCTCCCAGGCGGCGTACGATGATTTCTGTCTGGTAACGATTTTCTTTCATTTTTCGGTTTATGTACTCTCCGTCAAACCATCCCTTGGGCTGCCTGACTTTACGGCTGGAGATATTACCGATCGCATAGTCGAGCTTGTCTGAACCGTAGACGAATTGATCCAGGAACCAGCTCATGTCCTGTCCTGCGAACTCGGAGACCACTGCGTAAAAATCTTCCGGACGCGGATGTTTAAACCAAAAACGCTGTGAATAGGTTTTTATCATTCTTGAAAAGAGGTCTTGACCCATGAATCTTTTGAGGGTTCTCAACATGAGCTCTGCTTTAGAGTAGGAATTGGCGCCGTAGCTTCCTCCTTCCAAGAATTCCCAGGCAAAGCGCTGCATGTCATCCATATTATAAGTCTGGCGGTGACGGGAGACTCCATCTGATTCGATGGGGATGTTCACGTCTTTGAACGTGACGGGGATTCCGAAATAGGATCGGTTATACAGCGGGTCTCCGTAGGCCTTGTAATAGACTTCTGTATCCAGGAAGGAAGTGAATCCCTCATCCATCCATGCGTTTTCAAACTCATTGCTTCCGATAAGCCCGTAAAAATAGCCGTGTCCGAATTCATGAATGGTCACTCCTTCTGGGCGGGAAATGCCTTTCCTGGTGAGAAAATACGCGCCTCCAGTGAAAAACGTTGGATACTCCATGCCTCCGGAACGACTGTTATAAGCGGGATCGACACATGTCGCTGTTGTGTAGGGATAATCGCCATAAAAAAGACTGCAGTATTTTATGGCATTTTTCACGGCATTCATATAACGGTCTTTGAGTCGCTCGTGTTGAGGCTGGAGGAGGAGTGTGATTTCTGTTCTCTTTCCTGGAACAAATTCATAATTTTCTGTGTATTCAAGGAAACGGGGACTGGCTGTCCATGCAAAATCATGGACACTGTGCTGGAAAAAATGGTGCGTGGTGGATCCATCTCTGTTTTCAATTTTTTCCTGGTGTTCTCCTGTTGCTCCGACCACAAAAGAAGAGGGGAGAGTGATTCTGACATCATAAGTTCCATAATCTGCGAAATATTCGCTTGAAGAGTGATATTGATGGCAGTTCCATCTTCCATCCTCAAAGACTCCAATTTTCGGAAACCACTGAGCAATGAAGTAGTAATCATTAATGACTCCTGTTCTGGAAATGGGGCGGGGAACCTTGGATTCGAATTCAATCTGGAGGAGGATCGTCCGGCCTGGCTCAACCGCTTGAGGAAGTGCGACTGAAAAAACAGTTTGATCAAATAAGTTTTCATCATCCGGAGACTGGAACTCCATGAACGGCATTAGATCATAATCATCGAAATACGGATTTTTGACTATCTTGATGGATTCCACGCGGCAGTGTCCCCAGTCATCTTTTTTAAACCCAGAGATGCTTCTTCCCCGTCTTGCGGCTTCTGTGAGGTACGTGCTCATGTTGTTCTGGAAGGCATTCCAGTAGAGATGGAACCAGAGTTCGCGGGTTGAGAATTCCGTATCATTTGTCCAGGAGAGGATCTCTGTAACCGTTATCATGTTGTTTTCTGTGTGCAACCGGACATTCATTGTATAATTGGCGGTTTGCTTGCAAAAGGTTGTCTGGGCTGCAGCTTGGAACGGAGAAAAAGAAAGAGAGAAAATTAAGCAAAAAGGCAGAAATATTTTTAACAACCTGTCCTCCTTCATGGATATTTTTCCATATTATTAAAGATGTTTTTTTTTAGCAACATATATCCAAAAATATTCTGCCGAAACTGAGGAGAGACATTATGATTTTACATATTAGTATTGACCGGATTATAATGATCAAAGTTATCTAAGCCTGATCCTAAAAACAGGAGGTCGATTATGAAGGATTGGAGAAAAATATTCAGTCTTTTCATCATCATGATTCTGATTTCCTCGACAGCACTGGCTGAAAATCCTCTCGCCTCGAAAAAGCTGATTCAAGCACTCGTCGATAAAGTTTCCGGAGAGATCGCTTTTAAATACACTGTGCTGATCTCTCATTTTGATCGTATCCAGGCTTCGGAAGGTTGGCACGATTCAGCTGTTATGATTAAAGAAGAATTGGAGAAGATCGGATACAAGGATGTGGTCCTGGAAGGATGGCCTTCGAATGGATCGACATATTATTACACGTACAAGACTCCCATTGGCTGGCGCGCCAAGAGGGCAGAGCTTTGGATGGTTTCTCCAAGAAAAGAAAAGCTGTGTTCATATGAGGAAATTCCTCTGACTCTTGTTAAACACAGCAATTCTGCCAAAGCGGAAGCGGAGCTTGTGGATGTGGGAACAGGAGTTGGTGAAGAGTCCTACAAGGATAAAGATGTACGAGGAAAAATCGTTCTCGCCACAGCATACACGGGTACGGTTATGAGGGAAGCTGTCCTCAAACGAGGAGCCCTGGGTGTAGTGACCTGGTATCCTCCTGAAGTCAGGCCCGGATATCCCAACATGATCCGTTATACAGCCATCTGGCCCACCTGGGAAGAGAAGGAGAAGATTGGATTTGGCTTTAATGTCAGCAAAATCCAGGGCTGGAAGTTGAAAAAGATGCTGGATGAGGGAAAAAAGGTCGTCCTGAAGGCTGATGTTGAAGCCGAATACTATGACACTCAAGTTGAAGTGCTGTCCGCCTCCTTGCCAGGAAGTGTTGAGCCAGAAAAGGAAGTGATGGTCATCGGTCACCTCTGTCATCCGCTGCCGAGCGCCAATGACAATGCCAGTGGAAGCGGAGGGATGCTGGAGATGGCGAGGGCTTTGAAAAGAATGATAGATGAAGGTTTGATCGAAGCCCCAAAAAGAACGATTCGATTTCTCTGGGTTCCGGAATTTGCCGGGACGGTTCCCTACATAAAAGCCCATCTGGAGAGAACCAGAAACACTCTCGCTGTGATCAATTGCGATATGATCGGCGAAGACCTCCATTTAACCGGAGGAACGTTTAATGTTACCTGCACACCTGATTCACTGCCCAGCTATCTCAATGATGTTGTAGTCAATTTTACTCTGCTGGCGGATGGACTGAACTTAAGAAGCGTGAACGGAAGCAATCATCCCTTTGCCTACAGGATTCGTCCTTTCGGTGGTGGGAGCGACCATTACATTTTTAATGACGGAGCGTTAAGCGTTCCGTCTGTGATGTTCGGACACGGAGATACATTTCATCACACAAGTCTTGATACTCCTGACAAAGTTGATCCTTCAGAACTTCGCCGAGTGTGTTTTACTGCCCTTGGGTCCACGTATTACATGGCAAACGCAGCTGAGAAGGAAGCCAGAGATATGGCTCTGTTGATCACTCGGAACGGGATCTCCCGGATGTCTCAGGATTACTATGACTCCCTCTCTCTCATGCACAAGGCTGAAAACGCAAAAAAATTGCATTCGGCATATGAACAGGTCCTGAATGTAGTTGGACACTCCCTACAGAGGGAGACCCAAGCTGTTCGCTCGACGCGGATTTTTGTCAAAGAGGAGAAAACCTGGAAAGAGATTCAGGGGTATACAAAAAACCTGAGTGAATTAGGGAACAACTTCAAGACAGAAGCGCAAAAGTTTTATTCAGATTTATGCAGGACGCTTGGCATAAAGCCAAAGCCTATGGCCTTAACGGCTGAAGAAAAGAGGCTGCAGCGGATCGTTCCGTTGCGATCTAAGGATTTTGTCTGTCCCCTTCAGTCAGAGTATGTGGAGGAAAAACTCGGTCAAGGAGTTTTAGGACAAATTAAACTCCGCGGGTATGCGGCTTACGAGGCCGTGAATTTTGCTGACGGGAAGAGGAGCGTGTATGATATCGCTCGAGCTGTATCAGCCGAATTTGGACCTGTCGATGCAAAAGACGTCGAGGTCTTTTTTAAAATCTTGGAGAAGGCAGGATTATTCAGATTAAAAACAATATAACTATAAATGAGAAAGATGGGAGTAGTCATCTGAGATGAAGGAGACAAAGAGAGCGAAAAATTTTTTCCAGGAGCTGGTCCGGAGCCGAAGGAGCATCCGGCGCTATCTCGATAAGCCTGTTGATAGAGAAGTGATTCTGACCTGTATCGAAGCCGCCCGTATGGCACCATCCGCGGATAATGTCCAGCCCTGGAGATTTTTAGTCATTGACGATCCAGAACTCAAAGCGCGGTATGCGAAAGAGGTTTTTTCAGGGATTTATTCTATCACCAGGTTTGCGGCGAAAGCCTCTGTTTTGATCTTGATTCTAGCCCGTTTGGATATCATTGCCAACAGGATCGGAAAACAGATCCAGAACATCCAGTTCTATCTGCTGGATATCGGAATAGCCGGAGAACATATTGTCCTACAAGCGGAAGAACTCGGTCTGGGCACATGCTGGATCGGCTGGTTCAATATACGCAGGGCCCGCAAGTTTCTCAAGATTCCTCGCAAATACAAAATTGTCTCGATGCTGGCCATGGGGCACTATGAGAAAAGACCTCGAAAAGAGAAAAAAAGGAAGACGCTTGAAGAGATAGTCTGGTTCAACAAAATAAAATAGAAAATAGGGAACTCAGCAATCAGGAAATACTTTTATTAATAGCATTAAAGACAGAAGTGTCATTGCGAATGACCGAAGGGAGTGTGGCAATCTCATAGTAAAAAATGCATTTCTTTTTATGAGATTGCCACGCTTCGCTCGCAATGACAGGGGCAACAGATTGCCACGCTTCGCTCGCAATGACAGGGGCAGAAAATAGGAGGCGTTGCCAATTAAATTTCGACTTTGAAGACACCTTTTAAGGCAAATCCGAAAATTATAGAGAGAGCAAAGTAAACGATGAGCCAGTGGATCCTCCACCCAAACAGGCTCATATAATTTGATGGGTATTTGATCTCCAAGGATTTTATTGGATGATTTGCTGGAAGGGGGGCTTCGCCGGGATGGAAAAGTTCGTCAATAAAATTGCGGCGGACCTTGACTGGAGAAATCTTATTGAGAGATTTTTGAGCCACCGCAACTTTCTTGACGATTCTGTGTCCATTGACCGTCATCGATAATTCGTGAATTCCCGTTTCTTTGGCAAAGAGCTTCCAGTTCACTTCTCTTGTCTCTTCAATCCTGAGTGGTGGGGTCTCGATAACCAGGCCTGAGGAGGATTCGATTAGAAACTCAGTATCGAGGAGACTCAGGTCCTCATCCACCTCTACCTTTAATATGACTTCCTGACCAGGTGTCAAAGACTGGTGTCCGAACCAGAGGTTGAGCTGGATCAGGATCAGGATGAGTGGGATGATCATGACCATAAGGGGTTTTATAGAATATCCGATGTATTTGAGGTTATAACGCAAAATATTGCCCTGGGCTCGAAGAGATACATTCAGGCTATCCTTGAACAGGCGGATTTCGAGGAGATGAGCTTTTATCTTGTTTTTAACTTGCTTTATTCCCTGTTGGTGAGAAGTGAAACGGAAAACGCAGAGCATGAGAAGCGCCGTCAAGAAGGAGATGAAGATCATGCCGATCCAGGGAGTCATGCTTTTGAACGGAAAAAATACGATTTCAAAGATCTTGCCGAAAATGGAATTAAACACCCACATTCTATTTTTCCCTTTCACTCATCATGTCGCCTTCATGCTCCTTTTTTAATCACTCCGAATGTATTGCTCTAGGAGATGTAGCCCAGTCCCTTGAGTTTTTTCTTGATCTCCTCTTCTGAGTCCGATTCCTCGAGTTTGGCGATTTCTTTCTCCAGGCAGTGCGTGATGAATTCTTCCGGAGAAGAATAGCCGGATATTTCAGAGAATTTTTTCACTTTTTTCATTAAATCCTTGTCCAGTTTCATTTTGGCTTTTCCCATTTATTTCTCCTGAGATTTAGAATATCGATTTTCCGATCATCCCCTCGGTTTTTTTTATGTTAAAGATTTGAAGGATAGTTGGGGTCAGATCAAAAAGAGCCGGTGAGTCGATATTTATTTTCTGGTTAGTGACCAGAATTCCAGGAACAACCTCTGGAGCCATGCAGTGATCGCCGCTCCATTTTTCTCTGTTGTCTTCGAGGATATTTTTGGGGATCCGGCCCAATGGAGCTGACCAGGATACTCGGTAGCCCTGATTGTAGCCGATGATGATGTCCGGTGCTTTATCCATTTGGGAACCCTGATAGACATCTTTTGTGGCGTATGCCTTCAATACCGGATTTTCGCCTGTTTGAGGATCTCGGAAGCTCTCCAAATTCTGAATGATTTCTCGAACGAGCGCTTCTTTTTCTACACCTGGATTGACAGTGCCTTCTCCCTCTCTTCCCTTCTGGTTGATGTAGAGGCCGTTCAACCCCAGGGCATAGGCTTTGGTTTTCGACCAGTCTGTGTTCATGAATAAATCCTCTCGGCCCTGCCTCCATTTGTTGATCAGAGCGTGGTAGCCGTTTTCGTAAAGCCATGTGTTCGGGTTGAACGAACGGTGGAATGGTGAAAAACCATGGTCGGACATGGCGATGAGCACTGTATCCTTGTCTGTTTTCTCCATGGCTTTGGCCAGCATCCTGTCCATCTCTCTGTAGATATTTTCGATCGTGTTTCCATATTTTTTAGCCTGATTTGGATCGTAGATAGGATTTTTTTTATCGATGTGTCGCCAGAACATATGCTGGCGTTGGTCTGTGCTGGAAACGTAATAAAAAAGAAGACCGGAATCGAACCTGGACAGCTCATGCTCGAACATCTCCAGCCTTTCATTGAGGATAAAATCGTCCTGTTCGAGGAATTCTCCATCATCCAGCACATTGTTATCCAAAGCTTTAGTATCTGCGGGAAGTCCTTTTGTGAAAAAAGGCCCGAATCTCTTTTCCAGCTCTTTGGAATAGTTTGAAGGAGTGGAAATCGGAAGGGCTGGTGCGGCTGGATCGATGTTGATGGGCGAGATATACAGCTTGAACTCCGGCCTGATCTGCTTGAGATAGAACATGCAGATACCGTTCACACTCTGAGTGGGGATCATCTTGAAGCGGATTCTTTTCCATCCGCTCCACTCACCCGGTTTGAGGATGAATTCATTATCCTGGATCACGATTTTAGCCACAGGATTAAAGGGATCGATGTGGACCTTGAAATCTATAGATGAATCTGGTCTGTCTTTTTTGAATGTGTTGACAGGCCCGGGAAGTGAGGCTTCCACTGTGTTCTCTGCGATGTAGACTTCATGGATCTCTCCTCCACCGATATCTTCCTTGACCTCTGCGAATTCAGTCGTGTAATAGTTGAAATGGCTTAAAAAACCAAGGAGGTCAGGAGTCCCCATCCCCGATATCGTTCTCTGTTTTGTGGGGGCTGGAGGGTAATTTCCTGGCATCTTGAAGACAGTGGCTGGAATATCATGATCTTCGAGGATCTGCCAGAAAGCCCGGCCTTTCCTGGAAAGCTTGACTTCTCCTCCCGATAGAGGAAGAACCAAATTCCCGATTCGGATCGTCTTGTCAGCCTCTTTGATTTCAGCCCCAGAGAATTTAGGCATGTAACTTTCAGGATCCCTGTGGATGAAATCGAAAATGCCATGACCTCCAGGATTCATCCCTGTTATGAAATTCGACCAGGCGACAGGACTCTGGGGTGGAGTGCTGGTCCTGAGACGCCGAAAATCTCCCTGATTCCACAACTTCTGGAAAGAGGGAAGCTTTCCCTGCTTCATCCAAATTTGAAGAAGATGGGGATCCATTCCATCCAAACCGAGGATAAGGACTTTTTTGTGTGTGTCACTTTTGCCCAAGGTTTTTGTCACAAGCTCAGACCCGCTGCCCAGAGTGAGAAGAGCTCCGGATGACAGGGCGAATTTAATGAAGTCTCTTCGATTTACGCGGTTCATTCTCTTTTTTCCTTTGTTTGTTTTTTTTCAGTGAAGAATCTTCTTGAGTGTTTATCAAAGCCTGTCCGTCCATGTGAGAGGGAACATCCAGGCCAAAGAGTTCGAGTACCGTTGGAGCTATATCTATGATGGATGGATTGGCGGTGTTTATTTTCTGTGTACTGAAGAATATTCCTGGAACAATCCTGGGATCGATACAGTGGTCTCCACTCCAGGCTTTAGTGTTGTCTTCAAAGACCGTCTCATTCACTTTTCCTGTAACCGAATCCCAGGAGACTCTGTATCCTTCGTTGTAACCTACCACGAGGTCTGGGCAGTTGTCTATGTAAGGACCTGGTGGGAGTTCGTCCCGGTCAAAAACTTTATTGATGGCCACTGAATCCTTATCCTCGTCCTTCAAACCGTCGAGTTTTTCGAGAAGCTCTTTCTTCAGAGCTTTTGTCTCTTGATCAGGATTTACGATTCCGTGTGTTTCCCTGCTTTTCTGGTTGATGTAGATCCCTCCAAGGCCAAGGGCATAGACTTTTGTTTTGTTCCAGTCCACATCCTTAAACCACTCCTCGCTTTTCTTTTTTCCGTCCTTGAGGGAAAGGTAGCCTTCCAGATAGAGCCAGGAATTCAGGTTTACTCCCCGTCTGAAGGATTTGAAACCATGATCAGACATGATGATCAGGGCGGAGTGATCATCCAGTTTTTCAAGGACTTTTCCCACGAGCGTATCCATTTTCGAGTAAAGCTCTTCGATGACCTGTGGACTCATTTTTGTCTGGCCGCTTCTCAAAGCCGGATGCGCGTTGTCCAGGTAACGCCAGAACATGTGCTGGATGCTGTCAGTTGTTTCGAAGACACAGGTGACCAGGCCTTTTCGAGTTTTGTTGATCGCATTAAACATCATATCTTCCCATTCCTTGTGGTTGGAATAGGTTAACTCCAGGAAGGCCTCTTCGCTGAGTGCGCCTTCGTTCAGGGCCCAGGTGTCATTCGCTTCTCCGAGAGTAATGAAGCTGCCTCGCAGTTTTGACAGATAGACAGAGTAGATAAAAGGATGAGAGATCGGAAGAGCCGGTTTTTCCGGGTCTATATTCAGCGGAGTAAGGTACATCTCGAAATGGGGATGAATTTGAGATATATAAAAACGGCAGATGGCCCTGATTTTCATTCCCAGCCCCGGACGAAAGGTCAGTTTTATCCAATCGGAGAAAGAGTTCTTTTTGAGGTTGAATTTTTGACCGGAAACTTCCAGCTCAACACTATTTTTGTCTTCGTGGATAGTCATGGTCAGGGGGAGACGGAGTTCTTTTTCCTTTTTAAGGAGGTTGTTTTCCGGCCCGGAGATGTATGTCTTAATTTTTCCGTTTGTGATGTCTACTGGAATGTTTATGCCACCTTCCCGTTTTTTGATCTTGTCTTTGTCTGATGTGTAGAAGAAGAAGGTCCCCTGGCTGCCTTTGAGGTCAGGAGCACACATCCCCGAGAGAAGATGACCGGAAAATTTTTCTGGAGGAAATGTTATCGGGACTCTCAATATCGTGCTGAAAATGCCCTGTTTTCCCAGGATTTTCCAGAAGGGGATGCTCTTGCGCAGTCCTTTAATTTCCGGTTTCGAGAGAGGGATATTGTATTTTCCAAAAGAAAGGTATTTTTTTGGTTTGCCGATTCGTGCAGATGAAAGGTCGGGAAGATAGGTTTTCGTGTCCCGGCTGAGAAAATCAAAGATGTTGTGTTTGGAGGGATTGGAGCCAGTCATGAAGGAGGACCATGCTACAGGGGAGATGGCTGGAGTTGTTGTTTGAAGTCTTGCGTAAGTTCCAGTGTTTTTTATTTTAGAGAGATTCTGGAGTTTGCCTTCGGACATGAATTTTTCGACAAGAGTGGGTTCCATCCCATCCAAACCGATGATGATGAGTTTCTGGATAAGACTTTTTTTGTACGCCTTCTGTCCTTTTATAGCCTTGAAGAGGAGACGAAAAGGCCAGGTGAGAATGGAAAAAACGGCCAGGAAAAACGTCAGAAAAAGGATGAGAAACGAAGAGAGAAAAGCAAAGCCGGCTCCTGGACCGACATAAGCGTAGAGAGGAAGGAAAAGAGCCAGAAGAAAAGGGATCAAAAAACTCGCTTTTCTGACTCTACTCTTGTGTTTCATCAAAATTATGAGTAATTCCTCATGATTATTTCGGCTAAATCAGAGATTGTGAGATCCTGTCCGTGTTCAGTGTGTGCCCAGAAGAAGGCGTCGTCCCAAGTGTGCATCCCTTGAAGGTTGGAACGGCCGAAAACTTCTTTTTTCTTCACCGAGCCTTTCATGTCGAATCCGTATTCGGAAAGGACAACGAGATCCGGCCCTTTGGGAACTTCAGGGCCGGAGTAAATCTCCTCCGCATCGAAGACACAGTTTACGACTTTTTTGCCCTTGTATTCCAGGCCTTTTAATTTTTTCTTGATCTCTTCTTTCAGAGGTTTTTTTTCTGACTGTTCGACACTGCCTTGAGGGAATTTTCCTTTCATGTTCAAGTAGATCCGGTTCGGGTCCATGGCAAAAGCTCTGGTGGAGGATGTGGTCTCGGAAAGATTTTCAGGTGATGGAGTGGAAAATTTTAAATACCCCTCTCTTTCAAGCCAGGCGTTGAGATAGACTTCCTGTTCAATCCCCGTGAACCCGTGGTCTGAGAGAAGATAAAAAGGGCTTTCCTCATCAGAGGCTTTCTTGTAAAACTCAACAATCTTGTCAATCATATGATCGATCTGCCGATAGTAATCCAGAAATCTGTTGTGATCAGGATGGTCTTTATCTTCATAGGCATTCCACTGGAAATGGTGGAGTCTATCGGTTCCGGTGACTACAAATTCAAAATAATCCCAGTCTTCTTTCACGAGGGATTCCAGAGCAGCCTGCCGGGCTTTGAGAGTTGTTGAAAGCTCCCGCCAGAGAAATTCAGAGTCCTCTCTCGATTTGAGTGTGTCAATATCGATTTGATAGCCCATCTGCTCAAGCCTTGTTGTATAAGAGTGAGGGTAAACTGCTTTGGACAAATCTATGGCTACAAAGCCTGAGATGAGTATCCCGTTGATTTTTCGAGCCGGGTAGGTGGAGGGCTGATTGATGATGATGCATTTTTTTCCGCGCTCTCCGAGTTTGTCCCAGAAAGTCTCCTGCTTTATATCCAAGAAGTTCGGGAAGCGAAGCTCGTAAGAGTCCTTTTTGAGGTCTGTAAAACCAAATATTCCATGAGTGCCAGGATTTGTGCCGGTCATGAAGTCTGTCCAGCTAACTGAGGAAATTTCAGGGAGGCTGGCTTTCATTTTGTGAAGATGACCTGATGCAACAAGACGAGAGATTGCAGGCATGATCCCCTCCTGCACAAGGTCATTCAGGAGAGAGAAGGGTACGCCATCCAGCCCGATTACAAAGACCCTTTTCTTCTTTTTTTTCTTGAGCAGCGCCATGAAGCCACTTATTATAGCACCGAAAGAGGTCGAATAATAGGGGACGTTCCCCATGATAAAGGCTAATCTGATTTTTCCGAAGTGAGGATTATTCGTGCATCGACAATGGTACAGCCTTTTCCTTTTTCATAAACAATGAGTGGATTAATATCCAGTTCTTTGATGTCTTCGAAATCAGTGACAAGTTGAGAGAGTCTCTTGAGACAATCCGTGATGGCTTCAATATCATAAGCTTTTTCTCCGCGGAATCCTTCAAGGATTTTGTACGTCTTTGTACGGGTGATCATCATCTTCGCGGTGAGTTCGCGGATGGGAGCCAATCTAAAGGTGACATCCTCGAGGACTTCGACATAGATCCCTCCCAAGCCGAACATGAGAATGGGGCCAAATTGAGGGTCTCTATTCATACCCAGGATGATCTCTTTTCCCTCTGAAGCCATTTCTTCAACGATCATTCCTCTGATTTTGGCATCCGGCTTCATGTTGAGGACATTTTTGAGGATTTCTTGGAAACCCTTGCGCACCTCGGTCTTATTCTTCAGATTGAGCTTGACTCCTCCAAAATCAAATTTATGCAGAACATCTGGAGAAGCAACTTTCAAAACGACTGGGAATCCAATCTTTTCGGCTGCTTCTGTCGCTTGGACTTCGTCTTCAGCCATGATCGATTTGGCCACTGGAAAATTGTATGCCTTCAGGATCTCATAGGATTCCTGTTCCAGAAGAAATGGGCGGCCTTCCTTTTTGACTGAATCTATGATCTTTTTGGCTTTGGATTTATTCACCTTGAATTTTTTAATCCTGGTTTGAGGCCTGCGAAGCCACCGTGTAAAATTTGTCATTTCGGAAAGGGCCCTCGCTGCTGATTCAGGGAACCTGTAATCCGGAATCCCATTTTCTTCCAGGATTTCGATTCCGCTGGAGACATCATAAACTCCCAAGAAACAGCACAGGACTGGCTTTTTAAATTCCTTGGCGACCTTTACAATGACTTCAGAGATTTTGTCCACGTCTGTAAAGGCTGTGGGTGTGAGGATAATGAGAGAAGAATGAACGGCTTTATCCTTGAGGATCTCTCTGATTGTCGCTTCATACTCCTCATGCTGTGCATTGGCGATCAGGTCAATGGGATTGTTCAAGCTTGCCGTGGGAGGCAATATTTTTTTTAAAGTGTTGATCGTACTGGGGCTGAAGGAAGCAATGTTCATCCCGAAGCGGATACACGAATCCGTGGCAAGGATTCCCGGGCCGCCGGAGTTGGTGACAATGGCCACATTTTCGCCTTTTGGCAAAGGCTGGCTGGAGAACGCTTTGACATAGTCGAATATCTCTTCCAGAGTATCTCCTCTCAAGACTCCACACTGAATAAATATGGCATCATAGACTCTGTCCGATCCAGCCAGTGAGCCGGTATGGGATGACGCGGCTCTGGCTCCGAGCAGTGTCCGTCCTGCTTTGAGCGCGATTATGGGTTTGGGATTGGTCGGACTGCTTGTGATTTCTCGGGCGATTCTCATGAATTCTCTTCCATCGACAAGGTCTTCCAGATACATCAGGATGACATCCGTTTTCGGGTCGTTTTTAAAATAGAGCAAAAGCTCGTTCTCAGTCAGTCCGGCTTTGTTTCCCATGCTGATAAAATTTGAAAAGCCGATGTTCGCCTCTATGGCATAGTCCAGCACAGCCACACACAGGGCGCCGCTTTGAGAGAGGAAGGCAATATTTCCTTCTTTAGACATTTTTGTGCCGAAAGTCGCATTCATGGATGACTCTGGATCTGTGTTGATGACGCCTAAACAGTTCGGGCCGAACAGAGCCATGTCATGTTTTTCGATGATTTTTTTGACTTTATCTTCCAGCTCTATGCCTTTTCCTCCGATCTCTTTAAATCCGGCTGTTATGACGATGACGCCCTTGATGTGTTTCTTGCCGCATTCCTCTAGAACCTCAGGTACGAATTGTGGGGGGACGATGATCACAGCCAAGTCGACGACATCAGGAATCTCGATGATGTTGGGATAACACTTGATTCCGAGTATGCCTTTAGCCTTGGGATTGACTGGATAGACGATTCCCTGATACCGGCTGTCGATGATGTTTGCCAGGAGGGACTGACCCACACTTCCCAACTGTCGAGAAGCACCAATGACGGCAATGGTTCGTGGATAGAAGATTGAATTGAGTTTATCGATGATACCAGAATTTTTCATTGGCTAGGCTCCTTTGGCAGGGTATGTTACGGGCATTTTCTCTCGCTGGATATCTGTGATTTCATGTGTTTAAGGATTTTAAAACGTGTTCGAGGAAAGTCTCCTCTGGTACGGCTCCTTCTACAGAATGTGTTTCGTTTATGATCGTTTTTGGAACCCCGAACACATTGTATTTTTGGGCTAAATGAGGAAATTCTGTGGATTCAACCATGTCTGCCTTGATATGAGGAGATTCAAGGGCAAACTGGTGACCTAAACGGACAGCCGTAGTGCAGTAAGGACAGGTGGGAGTGACAAAGACTTGAATGTGGATATCTTTATCTATAGTCTGCAATGCATCTTTGGTTTTTTGATTCAGCCCGGTTTTTCCTTTGGACGCATCAAGAATAGCTTCAATGAAACTGGTGTATTCGTAGCCAGAAGGGATGCCGAAGAATCTGATCCCAAGGTCTTCTTCGCCTTGAACGAGCACAGCCGGAATTTTATCAATATTGAATTCTTCTGCTTTTTCCTTGTCAGAGACAAAATCATAGACAATGAGTTCGATTTTGTCAGAGAGTGAGCTGACTTTATTGACGAGTTCTTTCGTTTCTTTGCAGAAGAGGCACTCTTGTCCCTTGAGATGATCGGGTACGACAAGCCGACTGGATTCCTGCGTGAAGAGGAGGAGCGTTACTTTTTCTTCCATCTCCTCATTGAACTTTTTTTGTGTGGCGTCTTTAACTTCTTTGTTGAGCATTTCCATTGCTTTCCTTCCTTTTTTTTACATTTTAATTCTGCAGGGAGGAAAAAGCAATAGAGTACAGCCAGAATAGTGCCTTTATAGGCCTCATATGTCCGATCGCGTTTCCCTTGGATGAGGAAAGTGATATAATATAAAGACAAAATTTGAGTTAAGGAGAGAGCCTGTGAATGAGAAGAAGAGCTCCACGTTAAATCGCCGCGAGTTCATCAAAGGCTCGGTGATTGGTTTAGCCAGTATTCCTGCATTAGGCTACGGTCCTCTTTTAGCAAGCCAGAAAAAGTTACACGCAGAGATTGCGCTTTTTAAAACACAGAATCGTGAAGAAGGTGTTCATGAAGTTTTAAAACTTATTGATTTTTCCCCAGTCAAAGGGAAAAAGATCATGGTAAAGCCAAATTTCAATACGGCTGATCCTGCACCCGGATCCACTCATAATGATACGTTAGCCACTTTAATAAAGGACCTCAGAAAAAGAGGAGCCCCGCAGTTTACAGTCGGGGAGAGGAGTGGACCACCGCTGACTGAAAAAGTTATGGGGGAGAAGGGAATTTTTCAGCTGGCCAAGGAGCTGGACTTCAAGATCATCAACTTCGAAGAATTGGAAGAGAAAGACTGGGTCCACTTTAATCCATCCGGGAATCATTGGAAAGAGGGTTTTTACATTCCCAAGCCTGTTGTGAATGCGGAGTATATTGTTTCCACCTGCTGCCTGAAAACTCATGCGTATGGCGGGGACTTCTCCCTGTCCCTCAAGCTATCTGTAGGAATGACGCCAAAAAGGCTGATGAGAGAACTCCACAGCCAGAGGCAGGGTCCGATGAGAAAGATGATTGCGGAGATCAATCTAGGCTACACGCCCCAATTGATTGTGCTCGATGGAGTCGAGGCGTTTACGGATGGGGGGCCATCAAGAGGAACCAGGAAAGAAGCCAATGTTTTCTTGGCCGGCACTGACCGCGTGGCTATCGATGCGGTCGGAGTCGCTGTCTTGAAAGAGTTGGGCTCGAATGAAACCATCATGGGACGGAAAATTTTCGAACACGACCAGATTCAGAGAGCTGCAGAGCTAGGTCTGGGTGCCAGCTCTACTGACCAGATCAAGATTGTTACTCCTGATAAGGCCAGTAAAGAGTACGCCAAAAAAATAGAGTCCATTCTTGCCCAGGGTTAAAATGAGGAGAAAAAATAAATATACAGGGTAATTCTGCGACTAAAAGACGTAGATCCTGGAATGAAAAAGTGAAATCCGAAGGGAAACGATGAGTTCGTACAAACTGATTCTTACCAGAAGGTCGATACGCCAGTTTAAGCCAGACCCTATTTCCAGGGATATCCTTAAAAAACTCGTCAACTCTGCGCGGTTAGCTCCTTCTGGAGCCAATCTTCAGCCTCTCGAGTTCGTGGCTATCGACGATGAGGAACTCAGGAACAGGCTCTTTTCCTGTTTGAGGTGGGCTGCATACATCATCCCTGAAGGAAATCCAAAGGCAGGATGTGAACCGACTGCTTATGTCGTTATCTTAGTCAATTTGGACATAAGGAAAAGTGGATATGAACGAGATGTGGGCGCCGCGGTGGAGAACATGATTCTCACTGCCTGGGAAAAGCGTATCGGTAGCTGCTGGATAGCTAACGCAGACACGAACAGGATACAGAAGATGTTGAAGATTCCAGAAAATTATAAAGTTGATTCTGTGCTAGCCCTGGGGTATCCGGATGAAAAACCGAGAACCGAGAAGATGAAAGATTCTGTGAAGTATTGGAAAGACAACAAGGGACAGCTTCATGTGCCAAAAAGAAGATTGGACGATGTTTTGCATTTTAACGGCCTCTGAAGAGAGGAAGAGGTAAAATAGAAGGAGGTGACATGCGCCTCTTGGGTATTGTTTTATTAGTTGGTGGATTTCTGATAAGGTTGCTCACTCCAAACTTGGTCGTCCTTGGCTGGGTGCTGATGGGATTGGGAGCTGTTTTGACTGTAATTTTTTCTTTAACAAAGAAAAAATTACGATGAGCAACACCTATTCCCCTGCCACTGTCAATTCCTGTATTCTGATCGTTGGACCAGTGACAGGGCTCAGGAAGCTGAAGTCGTTTCCGGTCATTTCAATTGAATTCAGTATATCCCCGAGATTGCCTGAGATGGTGATTTCAGAAACAGGATAGGCAATTTCTCCTTTTTCCACCCACAGTCCGAAAGCACCCCTTGAGATGTCGCCCGTCACAGGATTGAGTCCGTGACCGAGAGTTCTAATTAAAATCAAACCCTTTTCCAGGGATGAAATGATCTTATCTGGCGGAATCTCTCCGGCTTCAAGATAAAAATTATTGGGACTGACTCCGGCTCCAGAAGAGTTTCCTGTGGATTTAAGCTTCAGTTTTCTGGCTGCATAAGTGTTGCACAGGTAGTTTTTAAGGACGCCATTCTGTATGACAGGAGTTGCTGTACAGGGGACTCCCTCTGCATCGAAAGGACGGCTCCCGAGCATCCCATGGATAAGACCGTCATCAATGACATTCACTGAACTGTTCCCGATCTTTTCACCCAGCTTGTCCGCAAGAAAGGAAGTTTTCTGGTAAACCGAAATTCCAGATACACAGGCGAAAAGAAATCCCATAAGCCAGGAAGTCATCATTGGCTCAAATATCACAGGCACCTTTTGTGTTTTGATCTTTTTTGGTTTTAACTGGCGGATTGTTCTGTTCACGGCTCTTTTTGCCACTTTTTCAGGCTGTTCTAACTCTTTAAAATGCCTTTTCATGGAAAACCAGTAGTCTTCCACCCTATTATCTGTGTCTCCGGCCTGGAGACCAACGCTCAAACCGTAAACCGTTTGGTCGTACTCCTGAAGAAAACCATTGGAATTGGCCAACACGGTCTTGATTTTCTTGGTTTCAAAGCTTGCCCCATGAGAGTTCGTTATCCTTTTATCCTCAAGAGCGATCTTTTCTGTTTCTGTGGCCATGGCAATCTTCTTTTTTGAATCCAAGTCAGAGATTGAGGGGTCAAAAAGGTTGAGTGAGGGAATTTGCTTCTGTTTTGATGAAAATAGGGGGAGACCGGAGAACTCATCCGGATTGGCTAATGCGGCACGTTTGATGGCATTTTTCACAAGATGCTCGAGTGTCTCTCTGGACAGATCGGAGGAGCTGGCAAAAGCCGTTTTTTTATCCTTGATGGCTCTGAGTCCGAGCGCTCTTGAACCTGCTTCCACCAGGTTTTCGATTTCTCCAAACCTGACATCTACGCTGAATTCATAGCCATCCAGGATGGACACTTCTATTTCGTCCGCTCCTTTGCTCTTTCCGAAGTTCACGAGGTCTTGTGCCAGGTCTGTCAGCCTATTCTCACGTTTTCCCTTGCTCAATTTTGACCTCCCACTGTCATCTTCTCAATTTTGATTGTCGGACACCCATCATTGACTGGCATCGACTGGCCTTCCTTCCCGCAGGTTCCAGTCTGAAGGCCAAATTCAAGGTCACTGCCGATCATCTCAATCTTGTTCAAGATATCGATGTTAGTTCCGATGAGAGTGGCTTGCTTCACAGGGCTTGTGAGATGTCCAGCTTCTATTACATAGCCAGAACTGACAGAGAAAGTGAATTTTCCCGAATCCTCCACCTGCCCTCCCTGGTATTTATGGGCATAAAATCCCTTTTTCACAGATTTAATGATTTCGTCTGGCGAGTACTCTCCTTTGTCCACATATGTGTTACTCATCCTTGGAATCGGAATACAGGTGTAATCCTGCCTTCTCCCATGTCCTGTGAGAGACTTTTTCATCAATCTGGCAGAGAGTCTGTCCTGAAGAAGACCAGTGAGTTTTCCTCGGTCAACAAGGAGAATCTTCTTTGGGGGTGTGCCTTCATCATCTATATTATAGGAACCTCGAAAATGAGGAATAGTGGGGTCATCATAGATTGACACTTGAGTAGCGGCAACTTTTTTCCCCATTTTATTCCAGAAAATGGATGTTTTTTTCCGGTTAAAATCTGCTTCAAGAAGATGCCCCACTGCTTCGTGAACGAGGACTCCGCTGTGCCCGGGCGCAAGGACTACAGGCATCTCTCCGGCAGGTGGAAGTGTCGCTTCGAGAAGGTTCAGGGCTTCCTTTGCCGCATCCTGTCCAATCTCTTCTGGAGTCAAACTCTGGATAAAATAGTCCAATCCATTCCGTCCTCCGCCTCCGGAAAAACCGGCCTCTCGCTTATTCTCTTTTTCCGCTACCGCCAGGCAAACGAGTTTCACAAGAGGACGAACGTCTGTTATATCCAATCCTTCAGAGTTGACTATTCTCACATACTGCGTTTGATCCAGGAGTGAGACCTTGACTTTCATAATGTTTGGGTCAAAATTCATAGCTGAACTGTAGCTCTGCTTGACCAGCGATATTTTTTTCTTCAGTGATTCTTTTTGTGGGAGCGTATTCACAGGATAGTAGTTGTGTTGGAAATGAGAGGGTTTCAAGGAAGATGCGTTTCGAGTTGAGGGGATTGAGGCGATGGATGCGGCTGTCAACGCGGTTTTATTCATTTTATCTAAACCGAGGTCATTCGTGTAACCGTATCCGGTTTTTTCTCCGGATAACACTCTTATGCCCATCCCAAGGCTTATGCTTTCGGCAGTTTCTTTGATGATATCCTCTTCCATGTTGATGAAGTTGTAGATTTTGTACTCGAGATAGATTTCCGAGAAGTCACCTCCTTGAGACAGAGCGGCGTTCAGTGTTTTTTGCAGGTCTTCGTTCGGAATTTTGAGGTGGTTTTCAAAATCGAAAAATGGAGAGTCTTTCATTGTCATCCTTCCTCGGTTATTGATTCAGTGCACGCGTGAACGCACAATGAAATTGTTTTTTTGCTCTGAATAGCGGGTTGTATTTTTGATAAAGTTCTTTTTTTCTGAAGATTTGGCATCGGAGAAAATATACTCTTCCATCTGAACGTTCATGAGAACGAGTTCAAAATTCGAGATATTCTATTTTTTTCACTCAATCGCTGGCCGGATTCCGGGTCAATGGCGTAGCAGGCACCCTGATGGATTTGAGTGATAATCTTGCCGGCAGCGTCAGGATTTCCTGCAAGATGAGGGGCGTCGAGGAGCCCTATCTGTATGGCCTGAGCTAGAGTTTGAGGATCTATCCAAGGATCTTTGGCTTTTCCTGGAGGGAGGTCTTTGATAGCTTGGAGCAAGATGTTTGTTTCGTCAACAAGCTCTTCCTTCCGATCTGTAATCCTTGGGTCTGAAGTGATCTGTGGGGAGCCGAGAAAGAAGTTTTGTATAATTCCGTGTGTAATGTTTGCACTCTCGATAATATCCGATGGAGTCGCTGCATGGTCTCCTTCACAAAATCCGACCACATGGATGATCTGTGGCTTTACGGACATCTGAAACAGACATGATGCAGAAAGCTGGCCTTTGGCGATATCTGGATCAGGGGAAAGACAGGCGAGTCCTGTCCGTGTCTGCCTAATACTGGAGAAATTTTCATCATGAAGAGATTCGATAAGCTCGATTTTCGCAAGCATTTTTGCCAGGTCCATAAGAGGAGATGTCAGGGCAGGTGTGTTGAACATGTACTGGGCAATATAATGATGGACACCTGCCTTTTTCGCGTTGTAAGCGGCCAGGAATGCCGCGGCAACCGCGACTGTATCCGGAGAATCCCTAAGGCTCCAGTGATGAGATTCATTGACTTCGAGAGGTGTTTCATGTTCGGCATACCATTTCATGGCTTGTTGGTTTTCTTGGATAGAAAGCAATGGAGGGCGGTCAGACCGGCCGTCGAGTGTGTTGTACCAACACAGAGGAACTGCGCCCCAAGCGATATGAATGGTTTTTAAAGACATCTCGGCCCAGTGGATCAAATCCCTTGTCCCAGAGTAACAGCGAAGGAGAGGGTAGTTTCCGCATCGGGTGGCTTGATGAATAGACTCAAGGTCTTCGGGCTTCCTCAAGGGGACGCCTCCGGCCCCATCCAGTCCCTTTATCATCTCCTTGGGTCGAAAAAAACTTTCTTGAGCGTTTTGATCAGGGCCGATCGACAGGGTGTCGATCGTCTTAGAGAGTGCAATTTCCCTGGCCCCTTTCACAGTCTTTTCGACCGTTGGCAGCCCGAAATGATGCCGAAGGAGGGGATAAGTTCCCTTGAACGCTAGTCTGTCGATTAAATTTTGCGGGGGAACTTTGCTTTTCTCTACTTTTTTTGCTTTTCCCATAAGAAAGGAAGTAATGACTTCAAGGGATTCAAGCCCTCCGAACACTGTCTCAAACAATCTGCTCTGACGGGCCACTTCGGCCGTGGGTGGCGTTCCGCCAAATATAAAGACCTTCTTCTCCCATTTGTTTTTTTTAACTTCATCCTTTAAATCGACTAATAATTTTTTTAACACTTCGGGAGTTAAACGGTAGCTTATAGCAATGAGATCCGGATCGTGCTTTTTGACAGCCTTTGATAGTTTTGCGATAGGGACAGCAGGTCCTAAGAAAAGAGTGTCATAACCAAAACGCTGCGCGAGATTAAGGAAATTCAGGATACCTGCGACATGGACACAGTTGCCGAGTGAGGCTCCCACAATTTTTTTTTTGCCGGAGTCAGACAACCTAAATTTCTCCTGTTACTGCCAGGAGTCGAATCTCTTTGATAGTCATTCCCTTGATTCCCAAGTTTTCAACTGTCCTTCCCTTTTTCCAGAAGTCAACTCCTCTCATGATAGAGGCGAGGTGTATGATGGCTTTGATTGTGGGAGTTTCCACCTTCAGCATCTCGCCGAGAGATGCAAGCGGGACAAGACTCATGGGCACGTCTTCATCCACATACCGGTGATGAAGCCTATCCGGAGCATTGATACCGAGATATCCAGGATTATCGGTAATGGCCTCACGAAGATTTTTTCCTGTTGCGCTGTATGCGGTATAAAGCCAAGCTTTGGCGCTCATGACTTTTATGCCCAGAGCTGCAGCGATTTCCAAGCGTTCCTTATCTAGTTTTTCCAGAATCAGGG
>DAOVAM010000175.1 GCA_030671065.1 Candidatus Aminicenantota bacterium | reverse complement strand
ATCTCCATCTCCTAAATAATCCATGGCCAGCATGATATTCGAGCGGAATATTCGGTCATCCAGATCATCTCTCAAGAATTCTCCAGGGTAAATACCCAGGTCCTCTGCCGTAACATTTACCATATGTGGGATGGATTCTTGTGTTTCCAATTTTTTCTTTTCATACATGAATCGATAAATATCCTCTCTCACTTTTAGCCATTCAGGATGAGTTTTAGGAGGTGCATCATGTTTGATCGAGAGTTGATTATCCAGGAAGAATTTAAAGCCGAACATTCTGGCGTTGATCAGATAATCGATATCCTCTCCACGTGTTATTCCTGGATCGAATGGGACCTGCATGAAAAGATCGCGGTGTATGACTGCGTTTCCTCCAAACACAAAAGGTGTTTCCTTCAACCGAGGCCCTTTTTCGATGACCTCCTTGAAGGCTCTGTTCATGCAGCCGATCTTGTTCCAGTGCGTCATCCAGGGAGGGATGTCCTTGTTGATGAGGAAGTCGTTATCCGGATTGATGTAATAACCGGCAACAGCCATAACGGCGTCCCCTTCGTGTTTTTTGCCGATATACTCCAGCGCTTTTTCCATGAATAGGGGATCTTCGAAGATCTCGTCATCATCGATCAAAACTGCAGCTTCGGAACCTAAAAGATGAGCCGAGAAAAGGCAGAGGTTTCGGATGTTGGAATAGCCGTCGAGCTGCAAGAGAGGGATAAACTCCTCTTTTTTGTGTTGAGTGAGATTCTGGTGAACCTGATCCAGATGAGAGTAAGAAAAGAAGAGCGTTTCCACTCCTTGAGCTGAGTTTTTCATGATTGATGATAGTTTCGATTCGACCTTTTCCTGGATATCCTGAGCTGTGGAGACACCCAGGACGACGAGATTAAAATCTTTGTTTTTGAGGATGGATACACTCTCCAGAGCACGGCCTAATGTTCCCTTTCCATCCAGTGGAGTCGGGTGGTCATAAACAGAGTCTGTTTCCTTCCGCCCTTTCGCTTTTTTTCGTCTCCAGTAACTCGGGATCACCATCGTGACTTTCATTTTCAGTCTCCTTGATTTTTCTTTAAAGATCTCTCAGCCATCATTGTGTTCAAAACTTTTTCCATGACTTCCACGCCCTTTTCCCAGGCATACTTTTCCTCGACAAGCTTTCGAGCGTTTGTCCTGATTCGTTCGAAGAGCTGATCATCTTCCATTAGATCCAGGATGCCTTGAGCGAATTGTTCAGGATCGTCAGCGAGGATGATGTTTTCCCTTTGATGAGTGGGGACACCTTCTGCTCCCAGAGATGTTGAAACGACAGGGCGGCCGATGGCCATGGCCTCGAGGATTTTTCCCCTGAATCCTCCTCCGAGCCTTACAGGGCAGATAAAGACACGGCCTTTTTTCAGGAATAGACGGACATCGTCGACTCTTCCTGTCACACATATGCCTTTATCCTGAGAAAGGCTCTGGATTTCTGGAGGAGGCGCCTGGCCAACAATTGTGAATTTGACATCAGGAAGTCGAGATTTCAACCTGGGCCAGATTTCACTGTGAAAGAAGAGAACAGCATCCACGTTGGGATAATGAAGGTAATTCCCCACAAAGACGATGTTTTTTTCTTCTTCCTTAAACTCAGAAAAGGAGAAGTTATCCACATCCACTCCGTGAGGGACCACGGCGATATCCAGTTCAGAGCATATTTCCAGGAGCTCCTGTTTTCCTTGGGAAGTCAAGGTAAGGACCTTATCAGCATTTCTGTACATATCGAATTCGTATTTCTTCAGTCCTTTGAGATATATGGCTTCCTTAAGTTTTTCGATCCCGATTCTGTTATGGTGGTAAGCTTTACGCCGGGCCAGATAATAACATTCATGAACGGATATAACCCGCTGGACTGGAGGGAGGATTGGATTCCTGTGGAGGAACTGACCCATAACAGAGTACTCAGCTATAACAAAATCATACCTGTCTTTTTGGACCATATCAGCGATAGTTTCGGCCATCTGTCGAGAGCCATGGACTCTGAGGAAATAGTGGGGGACAGATGAGGTGAAATAGTCCCATGATGCCCTTAAAGGGGAGCGTTTTTTTGGGAAAGGAACGAGCCTTAGATCGTGGCAGAAGTGTTTCACTGTGGGAATGTATTTTTTCTCTTCGTCTCTAATAAAGGAAACCAAAGAGACAAGATGGTTTTTGGAAAGGTACTTTAGACGGTTATAAATGATGATCGGCCCGCCGATGATTTTTGAGTGAGGAAATTCCTTGCAGGCGAAAAGGATCTTCATGGTGACGTCTCCAGAGTCATTCTACTGGATTCCTGAGGAATTTGATCGATCATTTGGTAAAGAGTGCATCCTCATTAAATAGCATTGAAAAATCGTTTGTCAAATATTCACAATCCCTTTTGATTTACGACTCATCTTAATTTAATCCCATTTGAAGGGTGATTCACGATCAAAATCAGGGATGAGATGGTCCTCTTGATCAAATGGTTCAGTCTGGACGAACAAGGTCTCAAATCCCAATTTCCTGGCTGTGTTCGTGACACAGTTGTATTCTTCAACAGATAGATTTTTCCGGAGGTCCTGGGGCGCTTTATGGCAAGGGTGATACTGGCTCATCAGGCTCAGACAGGTAGAGAGACTGAGGTTGTCGGAGATCCATTCCAGTACAGCCGCAGAATCGGCAGTCTGGCCCGGAAGAACGAGATGTCTGATGATAAGCCCTTTTACAGCCACATTTTCTCTTGAGAGAAGCATTGCAGGCTGCTGGCAGTACATTTCCTTCACAGCTTGGCTTGCGTGATGAAAATAATCAGAAGCGCCGGAAAACCGGGCTGCCAACTCGGGAGAGAAGTATTTCAAGTCAGGAAGGTAGATATCGATGATGCCGTCCAGGTATTTTATGATTTCTGTCTTTTCGTAGGCGTTGGAGTTGTAGACTACAGGAAGATGAAGGCCCTCGGCATAAGATATCTTCAAGGCTCTTAAGAGGGGAAGTATCACATGAGATGGCGAAACGAAATTGATGTTCAGGGCGCCCTTTTGTTGAAGTTCGAGCATTCTTGTGGACAGTTGTTCATCAGTGACAGATTCTCCCTGATTGAGCCAGCTCAGCTGATAGTTTTGGCAGTACAAGCATTTGAGGTTACAGCCGGATAGAAAGATCGTTCCCGAGCCTGCGAGCCGGCCTGGAGTTTCAGTTTTCTCGGTATCCCCATGAATGAGACCGCTCAAAACAGGTTCCTCGCCGTAATGAAGAAGAGTGTGGGATACAGAAGCCAAGTTTCCGCTCTGGCAGAAGCCTTTTTCTCCTTTTTTCCTGTTGACTCCACATTCCCGAGGACAGAGTCTACACTCCATCTCATGCACTGAAAGTGTATCCAGTGCTCGCTGAATTCTCTCCAGTTTTTCTGTGATGTCCATTCGAGATTATCTGTCTCTTTCGCCAGCAACCTGTTTTGGTTCAGTCCTCTTCAGAAGTTTAAGGCTCGGAGTTCTCTGAATGCGTTTCGGAATATTATTATAAAATGAATTTTATGACCAGAAATCCTCCAAGGAGAAGGATAAAAAACAGAATTGCGAGAAAGTTGAAATATTTATCGATGAAAATCTTGATTTCGGGTCCGAATTTTCGGAATAAGGCTGCAATGATGAAGAAGCGGAGCGAGCGGCTGATCGTTGAAGCGATCACAAAGAGGAAAAAGTTGAGCTTGAAAACTCCAGAAGCGATGGTGAAGACTTTATAAGGAATGGGGGTGAATCCAGCGGCGAAAACGTACCAGAAACCGTATTCGTTGAAATTCGCCATTACGCCATTGAAAAGGCTTTCTGAGAACCCAGGGACATACTTGAAGAAAAAAGAATCCACTCCTTCCCATATGCCGAAGCCTATCCAGTATCCGATCATCCCGCCTATCACTGAGGCGAATGAGGTGTAGAAAGCGAACCGCCAGGATTTTTTTATGGCACCCAGACACAGGGCTATAAGAAGAGGATCAACAGGAATGGGGAAGAATGAACTTTCTGCCAGGGCAAGAAGAAACAGGGCGATTGGACCGTATGGGGTGTCTGCCCAGTGAAGCATCCAGTCATAGAGTTTTTTAAATAATTTCATCTGTAACAGTCATAAATAATTTTTTAAATGTACTATGCTGGGACATATCGTGATCGGTTAGATCCTTATGGAGAGGGGTGACAGTGATCGTCCCTTCTTTGATCACCATGACATCGCTATCCTTGTCTCCCACAGCTCTGGGATTTCCAGTGCCGATCCAGTAGTAGGTCCTCTTCCTGGGATCTTGTTTTTCCACGATTTCCGGATTGTATCTTTTCTGACCCAGCTTAACAATCTTTATTCCCCTGAATGGAGGAGGGGGGACGTTGATGTTGAGGAGTAACTCTTTAGGGATTTTGTTTTCCAGTAATTTCCTGATTATTGAGGAGACGATCTTTGCCGCAAAGTCAAAGTGATACTGATGATTCTTATCCGGAAGAAGTGAGACAGCCAGGGACGGGATCTGAAGGAATGCTCCTTGAATCGCACCAGCCACTGTGCCTGAATAGGAAATATCCTGCTGGCCCAGGTTGGGTCCTCTGTTAATGCCTGAGATGAGCAGTGTGGGCTTTCGTGGCAGTAGCTTCTGTGTAGCCAGATAAACGCAGTCAGCCGGAGTCCCATCCACAGCGAAGATCCTGGCTTTTATTTTTTTGACTCGCAACGGATGGTGGAGAGTGAGAGCAAGAGAAGTGGCGCTTCTTTCTCTATCAGGAGCGATAATGTAGATTTCTCCCAGGCCTTTCAGATGGCGGGAGAGAGATTCTATTCCTTCAGCGAAAAAGCCATCATCATTGGTCAGGAGCAGGAGTGGTTTCATAGATTTCATTTTTTCCTCAGCCATCGCTACGAATTGCTAAAAACCAACAGTATCTGAATAGAGTCGCGACCGAGAAGAAGCATTTTAACATGGGATGAA
>DAOVAM010000075.1 GCA_030671065.1 Candidatus Aminicenantota bacterium | reverse complement strand
CGAACCTCTGTACAGGAAGGATTTTGGTCCCTTCACTCCTGGATTCGTTATCGTGCCCTACGGCGAACCTGAAGCTCTGGAAACAGCGATAAATCCCAACACGGCGGCGTTCATAGTCGAGCCGATACAGGCGGAAGCCGGCATTAACATCCCTCCTGAAGGTTATCTAAAGAAGGCCAAAGAGATATGCGAGAAGCACAATATTTTGTTTATTGCTGATGAGATCCAAACCGGACTCGGGCGGACAGGAAAGCTCTTTGCCTGTGACCATGAAGGCGTGAAACCGGATATACTCGTCATCGGAAAATCTCTGGGTGGAGGCTGTTATGCCATATCCGCAGTGCTGTCCCCCCGGACTATCTTAGGTCTTTTCAAGCCTGGAGAACACGGATCAACCTTTGGAGCCAATCCACTGGCCTGCGCTGTGGCCCGTGAAGCGTTGAACGTTCTTGTCGAAGAAGAAATGGTCGAGAATGCTGCTGAACAGGGGGAATATTTTCTGGACAAGCTGAAGACTCTTAAAGGCAGGCATATCATGGAGGTCAGGGGAAAAGGACTTCTGATAGGGATCGAGTTAGAACCAGAAGCAGGTGGAGCCAGGCGCTTTTGCGAAGGCCTGAAGGAAGAAGGTCTTCTCTGCAAAGAAACACATGAGCATGTCATTCGGTTTGCTCCTCCTTTGATCATCAAGCAGAAGGATCTCAGCTGGGCTTTTAAGCGGATTCAGCAGGTCTTCAAACGAGCGAAGTAGCCTTGTCCGCTTTGTAACCCGCAATTTCGAGAAAAAAATTGGGGACAGTCCCCAATTTTTCAGTGAGTTAACGAGAGGAACGTGGCAATCTTGTTCTTCGTGTCATTGCGAGCGAAGCGTGGCAATCTCATGAAAAAAGATACATAACATCATAAGTCCAAAATATCCATTAAATGGAGAAAAATGAGAAGAACAGAAAGAGAAATCAAGGATAAGTCCGAGATAGAAAGAATAATCTCGAAAGCCCTTGTCTGTCGTGTGGCTGTATCTGATGAGAATGAGCCGTATATCATTCCCATGTGTTTTGGATTCAGGGATGGAATTTTGTTCTTCCATTCCGCCCTGGAAGGAAAAAAGATAGAAATCCTGAAAAAGAATAATAGAGTCTGCTTTGAAATGGATGTAGATACGGAGCTGGTTGAAGGAAAAAATGGATGCGATTGGGGAATCAAATATTCGAGTGTCGTTGGATTTGGCAAGGCCTCATTTATTGAAGACATTGAGGAAAAAAGGAATGTTTTGCACATTTTGCTCGAGCATTACTCGAATAAAAAGTATGAATTCTCTGAGGAGTCATTAAGTCAGGTCGCGATCATCAAAATCCAGGTCGAGAGTTTGACGGGGAAGACAGCTGTTTTTGAGGGTTGAAAAAAAATGTCAGATTATTTATCATAGTGGTATCTTGTTAAGCGAGGGTTAATCATGAAAAAACTCATTTTCTTACTTTTATTCGGACTTTTTTTAATGGCCAGCTGTAATATTTATTTTCCGACTCCAGCCGGAGATATTCCTCCTCCTGTTGAGGAATATCCTGTGGAGAGAGTCCCTGAACCAACGGGAGAATTGGATGTATCTTATTTTTATAATTACCTTTCTCCTTATGGATTGTGGGTCTATCATCCTGTTCACAGGTATGTGTGGGTTCCTTCCAACATGGCTCGCGGCTGGCGCCCGTACACACGCGGTCAGTGGATTTGGACAGATTATGGCTGGACCTGGCGTTCTTTGGTTACCTGGGGCTGGGCACCTTTTCATTATGGACGCTGGGGCTGGGAAGGCGATCTTGGCTGGTACTGGGTTCCTGGGAATGTATGGGGTCCCTGCTGGGTTACATGGCGCCACAGTGACTTCTATATAGGATGGGCTCCTCTTCCACCTGGGGTTCGTTTTATTCAGGGAGTCGGGATCAGACACGCTTCTGTTCGCGTCCCTTCGAGATACTGGAATTTTGTGGATGGACCCAACTTCTTGAATCCTTCTGTCTATCGGCATGTGATTCCTTATGAGCGGAACGTGACCGTCATCAACTACACGGTCCATCAAACGAATATTATTATCCGGAACAACAAAATCGTTAACAATGGCGTGGGGCATGATAAGGCCCAGAAGATCACGAAGAAAAATATTGGAAAGCACGCGCTTAAAGATACCCAGAAGGCTGAGCTAAGAAGAATGGCGCCTGGAACAGTTGAAGTGTACAGACCCAAGATCAAGAAGAATGAAAACGCAAAACCAAAGTCATCAGTGAGGAAAGAAGAAGCCAAAGGAAGGATATCTGAATCCAAAACATCCGTCACACAGACTACACAAAAAAAAGCACCCGCTAAAAAAGATGAGACGATGAAGAAATTTCACGAGCGAGAAGTCAAACTCATGGAGCAAAGCCAGAAGAAAGAATTGAGAGATCTCGATCGACAAAAAGAAGAAAAAAAGAGAGTCCTAAAGACCGCGACCGAGAAAACGAAGGTCGAGAGAGAATTCCAGTCGAAATCATCTCAATTGAAAAAAAGTCATGAGACTGAAAAAGTCGAGGTAAAGAAGAGGCACGATAAGGAAAAAGAGGTAAAGAAGAAAGAGGAAGAAGAGAAAAAGAAAAAAGAGGCGAATAAAAAGGTCAAGAAAAAAATTAAGAAATAACGCGGATCCGGATTTTTATTCTGCTATACATTTCTTCGGAATATTTTCAGGAATAAGCTTGCCCATCCCCGTTCTTGTGTTACATAAGGACAGAGTCAAGTTCACCCTCTGGAGTCAATCTATCTTTTTCCTTTTTCACGTGGGTTTTTGGTGCTGAGAATCTGCAGGATGATAAAGATCTGTCCTATAAAAATGATTGTTCCTCCAAGAATTGTTCGAAGCGATGGGATTTCGTGGAGGAAGAGAAAGGCAAAAATAATTCCGTAAACTGGCTCAAGAAAATGGATGAGGCTTGCGGTTTGCGCTTTTATGCGCTTCATCCCTTTAATAAACAGAGTGTGGGAGGCTGCCGTGCAGAAGATCCCAAGGATACAGAGAAGAAGGATATTTTTGGCATTCAAGGAAGGCCTCAGAATAAAATAGAAGGGGAGGAGAAACAGTGTTGCGAAGAAATCCTGATAGAAGGCGAGGAGCATGCTCGAGTACTGAAGAGTCAGCTTTCTATTCAGGATAGTGAGCACAGCGAAAGTTAAACCTGCCAGCAATCCCCAGAGGACACCCACGAAAGTCGAATCATTAAAGTCGTAGCGAGGAATGATCAGCAAAACTCCAATGAGGCAGAACAGAGAGAAAAGAATGTTCGTTTTGATGATTTTTTCCCTGAAAAAGAGAGGCTCAAGAAAGGTTGTGAATACAGGATAACTGGAAAAGGACAGCAGGCCGACTGCGACTGTGGATACCTGGATCGATTGAAAGAATGCAACCCAATGGACTGCAAGGATGAATCCGAGGAATACGAGATAGCCGGAGTCTCTTCCCTGGGGGATTTTCATGCTTTGTTTGGTAAGCCGCAGGGTGAGAGCCAGTGTTATGCTGGCAAAAAGTACTCTCCCCAGGACTATGATAAAGGGAGAGAGTACGATCCATTTTCCGAAGAGCCCGGCGAGTCCAAAAAGCAGAACAGCGACATGGATCTCAGCGAGACTCTTTTTTGGGGTCAGGCTTTGATTACTCGTGTAATTCATCTTGTCAACAGGATTGGATTTTTTAAAATTTCAGCCTTCTCTCATCGAATGAATGATCAGGTTGAACTCCGGGACAGAGTGAAATCCCATTTATTCACAATAAATATCATCAAATGCTTTCCACGCCGGATTCTGAAAATATTTTTTTGAATTAAGGATAAATTGTGATACTATATCCTTTAAAAAGGAATTCAATTTCCTAACCTGATTTCAAACACCTGGCGAAAATGACCTATTTGATTTATGCCCGCAAGTACAGGCCTAAAACTTTCGAGGAGATGATCGGCCAGAAGCCCATTGTTCAGACCCTCCAGAATGCTATCAAAAACGACAGAGTCGCTCAAGCTTATATTTTTTCCGGCATGAGGGGCGTAGGGAAAACGACCACAGCTCGAATCCTGGCTAAAGCACTCAATTGCCAGCATGGCCCAACGCCAACTCCCTGCAATGAATGTGAATTCTGTCAAGAGATCAGTGAGGACCGCTCTATTGATGTGCTCGAGATTGACGGAGCATCGAACCGTGGAATCGATGAGGTGAGGTCGCTCCGTGAAGGAGTCAAGTATAAACCCATTCATTGCCGGTATAAAGTCATTATTATCGATGAAGTCCACATGCTTACACGCGAGGCCTTCAATGCCCTACTGAAAACACTTGAAGAGCCTCCACCTCATACTGTGTTTATCTTTGCCACGACTGAATTCCACAAGGTCCCGGCGACCATCGTGTCCCGGTGTCAGCATTTTGAATTCAAGAAGATCTCTCAAAAAGACATCATCAATCACTTAATAGACATAACTCAGAAAGAAGAAATCGAGATTTCCCCCTATGGCATGAATCTCATAGCTGATGCTGCGGATGGAAGCCTCAGGGACGCGCAGAGTTTGCTGGATAAGGCGGTTGCTTTTTCAGGCGAGATCATACGAGATGAAGATTTGAAAGAGGTATTGGGAACCATCAGTCGAGACATCCTCTTTACCTTCTCAGGAGCGATCCTGGAAGAAAAACCAGATGAGATTTTCAGCCTTGTAGAAAAGGTAATTGAATGTGGGTATGACCTTCGATTTTTTTATAAAGAACTGATTCAGCATTTTAGAAATCTACTTCTGGTCAAGTCGATCCAGAATCCTCAAGATTTGCTGCCTTTAAATGAGGAAGAAATCAATAGTCTGAAAAAAGAAGCTGAGAAAGCCTCCCGGGAAGAATTCCTGAGGTATCTCGTAGTTCTCCAGGGAGGAGAACAGGAGTTAAAATTTTCTTCCCACCCGAGAATATATTTAGAGGTTTTTCTGGTTAAGCTGTGCCATTTTAAGAAAATTGCCGATTTAAAAGATATCATGAAAGATTTAGAGGATCTCAAGAAAGAGAAAATAGCTCCTCCTGGGAAGCATTTGACGAAGAGTACTGCTCCGAGCCCGAGTCGGACGGAAGAAAAAGTAGATCCCAAGAATTTTCCTCCCAAGGTCAATGAAAATCTGTCCACTCCCGTTGGAGAAGAAAAGGGTAAAAGAGAAAGAGAAATTGAAATGGCTTTAAAAGATCCATCCGTAAAGTCCTTTATGGATTCATTCAAGGGCCGAGTTCTCTCGGTTAAACCTGTGGAAAGGACGGAGAAAAAGGAATAAAATACCAGCTTTCGGATTTAAGGAGATAAAAAATGAAAGGTGTGGCGAATTTGCAAAAAATGCTAAAAGCCGCCAAAGAAATGCAGGAGAAGCTCCAAAAAGAATTGGTAGAAATGAGAGTGGAAGGATCGAGCGGAGGTGGGATGGTGACTGTGACCGTTGACGGTCAGAAGAATTTGATTTCCATTCATATCGATCCTGAAGTTGTGAATAAAGATGAAATCGATATGCTTCAAGATCTGATACTCGCTGCCTTTAATGATGCGGGAGCCAAGGTCGATGAAGAGCTTTCCCAAAAAATGGGGGCCCTTGGATTAGGTGGAAAAATTCCAGGTCTTTTTTGATGTTCGAACAAGCACATCCTTTGAATCGTCTCATTGAAGAATTGAAAAAAATTCCTGGCATCGGAGCAAAATCTGCTCAGAGAATTGCATTTTACCTGACAACACTTCCACTGGAAGAGGTTGAAGGTTTAGCTGTGGCCATTAAAGATGCCAAGAAAAACACGTTTTACTGTTCGGCGTGCAACAGCATGACTCATGTCGATCCCTGTGAGTATTGTTCTGATAAAAGCAGGAGCGACGAAATTCTATGTGTTGTTGAGGAACCATTCAATATTTCTTCAATAGAAAAAACCGGGATTTTTAACGGAAGATATCATGTTCTCTTAGGAACTCTTTCTCCCCTTAAAGGAGTTGGACCGGATGAGCTCAAAACAGAGAAACTCGTGAAGAGAATAAAAGAAGGTGATTTTAAAGAGATTATTATTGCCACGAATCCCACTGTGGAAGGCGAGTCGACCGCCCATTACATTGCGAGAATCCTTAAAGATTTCAGCATCAAAATGACGAGACTCGCGATGGGTTTGCCTGTAGGGTCAGATATTGACTATGCGGACCAGGTCACGATCAAGAAAGCAGTAGAGGGAAGGACAGAGATTAAAAAATAGTGCTCAGGATTGTCCATCCAATCTATGAAAAACCTGAGAGAATGATAAAGAAAAAAACGGATAAAATCGAGAAATCGTTGTTTGATTTCTTGCTTGAACCCGAAAACTTGAACCATTATAGATCTTCGATTGTTGACTGCAACGGGGGATTTTGTGGGAGAAGGAATTTCAGTTTAAGTGTGAGGAGGTTTAATGAAAGAGACAATTGAAATTCGATGGCACGGTCGCGCAGGCCAGGGCGTAGTGACGGCTGCGGTGACTTTAGCGGATGTCCTTTCTTCTGAAAAGGGCATACATGTTCAAGCGTTCCCAGAGTTTGGAGCAGAAAAAAGAGGCGCGCCGATCTTAGCGTTCAACCGGATCAGCAAGAAGCCCATCCGCTCGCATAGCCAGGTCTACTACCCTGATATTATTGTGGTCACTGACCCATCACTTTTAGGTATGGTGGACATTAGCAGCGGAGCTAAGGATGACGCGATATTCCTTATGAACACCACTTTTGATGTCTCCCTCATACGGGAAAGGCTTTCTTTGGGAGATAGGAAAATTTATTCATTAGATGCGTACACGATAGCTACGGATGAGTTGGGCCGGGCCATTCCGAATGTTCCCATGGTCACAGCGTTGATGAAAGTCACTGAACTCATGGGACTTCAGAAGTTTAAGGAAAAGATCAAGGTTTCTCTGGGTAAAAAATTGCGCCCTGAGGTTGTGGAGATGAACATGAGAACCATTGACAGGGCTTTCAAGGAGGTGAAAGAAGGATGAGTAAAGAGAACTGGAAGGAATTAACCATCGGCACCATTAATCTTGACGCCGGTAATTCAATGAAAAACCTGACCGGGACATGGCGTTCAGGTCAAAAACCTGAGTTTCTCGAGGAGCACTGCATTCAGTGCTTTTTTTGCTGGCTTTACTGTCCTCATTTCGCCATCCTGGTCGAAGATGGAGAAGTGAAGGGCATCAATTATGACTACTGCACCGGATGCGGGATGTGCTCTGTGGAATGCCCCTCCAAGGAGAAAGCCATAGTCATGGTTAAAGAAGAAATCGAACTGGCAGGAGGGAGCGACAAATGAGTACACTGAAGACACTAAACGGTAACCAGACAATCGCAGAGGCCGTCAGGCAGGTCGATCCCGACGTTCTCGCAGCCTATCCCATCACACCGTCCACGGCTATCGTGGAAACCATCGCCAAATTCAAAGCAGACGGTTTGATTAGCGGAGAATTCGTCTGCCCGGAGAGCGAACACAGCGCCATGAGTGTCTGCATCGGAGCCGCTTCAGCAGGAGGACGAGTCATGACCGCCACCGCCTCCCAGGGATTGGCCCTGATGTGGGAGATGCTTTACATCGCAGCCGGATTAAGGCTTCCGATTGTGGCGGCGATCGTCAATCGTTCTTTGAGTGCCCCGATCAACATCCACGGTGACCACAGCGATACGATGGGTGCCAGAGACGCCGGGTGGATACAGATCTATTCGGAAGGCTGTCAGGAAGCGTATGACAATTTCATCCAGGCCTTCCGGATCGCCGAGAATCTGGATGTCAGGACCCCTGTTTTGGTCGGACTGGATGGATTCATCATAAGCCACTCCATGGAGGTTATTCGGGTTGAAGATGACGCGAAAGTCAAAAAATTCGTCGGCGAATACAAGCCGGTTTATCCTCTCTTAGATACCGACAGAAAGATGACCGTGGGTCCGATCGATTTCACCGACTATTATTTTGAGCACAAACGGAGTCAGATCGAGGGCATCGAGAATGCGCCCCCTGTCATCGAAGCCGTCGGAAAGGAATTTGGAAAAGAGTTTGGGCGTGAATACGGTTTTTTTGAAGAATACAGGATGGATGATGCCGAGATATGCATAGTGGTTATGAGTTCTGCAGCTGGCACGTGTAAAGATGCCATAGATGAGTTGAGGTCCGAGGGGAAAAGGATCGGACTCCTTAAACCCCGGGTTTTCCGCCCGTTTCCCTATCAGAAAATGGCTGGAGCCTTGAAGAATATGAAGGCAGTCGCGGTGCTCGACCGTTCTTCAAGCCCGGGAGCTTTCGGAGCTCCGCTGTTCACTGAGATTCGCTCTGCCCTGTATGATCATGATGAGCGCCCGCATGTCGTAAATTATGTGTATGGCCTTGGAGGACGAGATATTATGATCGAGCATTTTAAGGATGTGGCATCGAAGTTGGAAAAAATCGCGGAAACAGGAAAAGTAGAAGAAAAGTTCGCCTACATCAATTTGAGAGAGTAAGCGAGAAGGAGAATAAAATGGCAAAA
>DAOVAM010000032.1 GCA_030671065.1 Candidatus Aminicenantota bacterium | reverse complement strand
TTCCCCGCCAAAGCCATTCCCAGGCCTGCCGAAGCAGAGGATTTGAAAAAATCCCGGCGAGAGAGTTTTTTTCCTTTACTTGCATTTTTTAAATCAGACATTTTACCCTTCTTTTAATAAAGTATTTTCCGAAATGCCGTGATTGATGTCATTGCGAGCGACTGAGAGAGATGTGACAATCTTGAGCATACTGATGTCATTGCGAGCGCAGCGTGGCAATCTCATACGAAAAGTAATCATGAATTTCATTCTATGAGATTGCCACACTCCCTCTGGTCGTTCGCAATGACAACTTAAATTATAAGATTGCCACGTCACTTCGTTCCTCGCAATGACATACTTATGAAGACACGCATATCACTTTCACCCGTCATTTCGGGACAAAACCAAAAAAAACATTATCTAATCAGTCCGTCTAACCGTTTATTCTGAACAAAGCCGGCTGATGTGACTTCCTCATTTTTACCAGCTTAATCTTTCATGTCTTTATCAAAAGCCACTTCGGACGGCGAAAAGTTCATAACTTTGATGAACTCCACCGATTCCTGGGCTCCGAATTCGCGATCCATCCCATTATCTTCCCATTCAACGGAAAGAGGACCTGTGTATCCGATATCGTTGAGTTCCCGGATTATCTCTTCAAAATTCACATCCCCGTGTCCGAGAGACCTGAAATTCCATCCCCGTCTCAAGTCTCCGAAAGGAAGATGAGAACCGAGAATTCCTGCTTTTCCATCCAGAGTCACTGCCACATCTTTCATGTGAGTGTGGTAAATCCGGTCCGGAAACTCACGGATAAACAGATGGGGCTCCATTCCCTGCCAGAGCAGGTGACTGGGATCGAAATTCAAGCCTAACGCTGGCCGGTGTTTAAAAACCTCCATCAGCTTTTGTGCTGTGTACAGATCAAAAGCGATTTCTGTGGGATGAACCTCGAGGGCAAATCTGACTCCACATTTATCGAACTCATCGAGAATCGGTGTCCAGAGTTGATGGATTTTTTTAAAACCCTCTTCGACCATCTCATCGCTTGTCGGCGGAAAAGAATACCAGAACTTCCAGATTGGGGATCCCATGAATCCATTCACCACGTCACAGCCCATATTTTTTGCGGCATTGGCTGTGGCTTTCATCTCTTCTGCGGCCCAATCCCGGAGCTCATCGGGTTTGCCTTTGACTTTATCCGGAGCAAACACATCCAGTCGTTCATCATACCGGTCCCCGACGCACTGTCCGGCAAGATGCGCGCCCAGAGCCCAGCATTTTAATTTATATTTTTCCAGGATCTTTTTTTTCTCCTCCACATAGCCAGGATCAGATGCGGCTTTGCGCACGTCCATATGGTCTCCCCAGCAGGCGATTTCCAGACCATCATAGCCCCATCCGCTGGCTTTTTTGCAGATATCTTCAAATGGCAAATCCGCCCATTGTCCTGTAAACAATGTCACAGGTCTCGTCATTATCTCCTCCTTTTTATCGAATCGTTAAAAATCTATCCAGGCGTTTGGTTTTCCTTCAAACAAGGGGATCAGGCTGGGGGATGAAAAAACCGTATGAAGGATGAGCAGGCATGGTTCCTCTCGGTAATCCGAGAGGAGAGCGAAGACTGAATCGAGCTGACTTTCCTCGCTGGGGAAAGTCTGCATGTTTTTGATCCTCCAGCCGGATCCTTTTTTAAAGGCCATAATTTCGCTCATCTTTTAGAATTGGAAATGCCTCAAAAATCTATCCACGCGGCATTTTTTTTGGAGCTTTCCACACACTTCTCGATGAACTTTACTCCTTGGACGCCCTCATCAACTCCTGGAAAGTCGAGTTCTTCCTTGGACAGGGATTCCCCTGACAGTTTCTTCCTCAAAGCTTTGATGAAGGTGGAATAGATGTTGGCAAAAGCCTCAAAATAGCCTTCCGGGTGACCCGCAGGAATGCGTGAGTAGTTCTGAGCATGGGGGTATAAATCATCCCGGCCCCGAGAGATAATCTCTGTCGGTTTGTCCAGGTAGGAAATTTTGGCATAGTTAGGGTTTTCCTGTGACCATCCCAGAGAGCCCTTGGTTCCGTAAATCCTGACTCTCAGTCCATTATCATGTCCGACTGCGATCTGTGAGCTCCAGTAAAGGCCTTTGGCCCCTTTATCATAGTCGACTAGGATACATGCATTGTCATCAAGAACTCTTCCCTCCACAAAGGTGTCCAATCTTGCGCAGAGGGATTGGATTTTAAGGCCGGCTAAATAGGAAACCATGTTCTCGATATGGCTGCCGATATCCCCGACGCAGTTGGAGATTCCTGTTTGCTCCGGGTCGGCTCTCCATCCCGCTTGCTTCTGTCCGGTTTCTTCCAGTGAAGTTGCCAGCCAGTCCTGGGGGTATTCGGCATTGACAAAACGGAGAGGTCCAAGGTCTCCCTTGGCTATCATTTCCCGCAGATGCTTGACGACAGGATAGCCAGTGTAGGTGTAGGTGACGCAGAACAGGAGGTCTTTTTCAGCCGCAAGCCGCTCGAGTTCCTCTGCGTCCTTGCTGTCAGTGGTCAGCGGTTTATCACAAACCACGTGAATTCCGTTCTGGAGAGCCAATTTGGATATCGGAAAATGGGAGTTATTCGGAGTGACAATGATGATAAAATCAATTTTATCCTCCCGTTTTCCTTCAGTCTCGATCATCTCCTGGAAAGACTTGTACAGACGTTCCTTGTCCATCCCCAACATTTCCCCGGTCAACAGAGTGTTTTTATAATCCCGGGAAAAACAGCCAGCAGTCAATTCGGCTTTGCTGTCCATGGCGACTGCTTTGCGGTGAACATCTCCGATAAAGGCGTCCTGGCCGCCTCCGACCATGCCGTATTTGAGCTTAGAAGCTTTTTTCCCGGAAGCACTCCCTTCTATCATCGGCTCACCTCCTTCATAAGAAATCAGTCTCGCAAATGCAGGTATATACTAATTCATAATGCCCAAATTATCAAAAAACTTTATGGGGAACGTCCCCTTATTGTTTATTGTCTTTTGAGTCTTTGCCGGATCTGTTTAACAGCCTCCTTGGCTTCCTCTTCCACGTCCTTCTCACTCAGGAGGGATTCCGCCAGCTGAAGAGCGTCCCGACAGGCAAACCGGGGAAGGATCCCGAGGATGAGTTTCTTTTCTTCTGGCCTGTCCACCCGCTTCATTGCCTCTTTCAGGGAGAGGACAGCACGTTCTGGGGAGCGGTAGGACTCCATTCCTGTCATCCGGACGTAGGCACGCAGTGCCAGTACTCGGTGGACACTGTTCGATGTTGTCTGGACAATGTGAAGCAGATCTTCTTTCGGAGTGACAGAAGGCCAATCTGAAAGGGCACGCACAGCCGCATCTCGGATTTCTGTGTTTTCATCAGCCAATGCCTTGCGGACAAGAAAAAGTGAACTGTCATCCCCGATTTTTCCCAGAACTCTGTATAATGCGGAACGTTCCTTGATATCTTGAATGGATGGAAACAAGGTCTTTACAGGATTCGCCAGGCCGATCGGAGAAGGGCTCTTCCCGGCAACTCCTGCAATCGTGTTTTCAATTTCTGTCCGCTCTCTGTCCCCAGGTGCATTCAAGAGAAGCTGGAGCAAGCGCGGCAGGTCAGCAGGAGATGCAACCTCTTTGAGAGCCCTAATAGCCAGAAGGCGATTTCTGGAACGTGAAGAACGGGCTTTAGAAAAAAGCAAGTTCTTTCCATCAGTAATATGACGCTCTCCTGCACTCATGATCAACTCTTCCTGGATAATCTGGTCGGTGAGTTTGATCAGGTTCAAAAGAATAGTCTGGTCTACACCCGCTCCATCGAGGTTCCAAAGACTGTTGCGCGCCGTCAGCTGTTCCTTTCCCTCTGCCTTGGCAGCATGCTGGGCAAGAAGTTCCACAGTGGAGAAATCACCGACGCTTCCAAGGGCTTTTAAAGCGGCAATCCTAACTATTCTATCTGGACTTTGTGTTGCCTTGGCCACAGAAAGAAGAACACTCTTTTCTTTATAATCGGATAAGACTTCAAGCAGTTGAACCTGGCTCTCCTCTGGCAATCTCGGGAGGATTTCGCACACGTCCTGTATGGTTCGTCCGTCAAACACATCACGCACCATGGTGATGGCCGGAGGATAGAACTGTTTCTCTTTGCCTTTGAGGATATCGATTATCATCTTTCCCGCATCATTTCCAGAAGCGGCAATCTTGCTTTTTACAGCAGCCTGGTGGATCGGCAGAGGGAGCTTGATGGAAAGGACCTTGTTGAAGAGCTTGATGGCTGTCTTCCTGTCTCCGCTGGCAAGATACTGCTCGCCACCTTTCTGAAGTGAAGAGGCGATTTGAGACTGCAGCTCTCCTGAGGTTTTGTCGAGCGCTTTGGACAGGGTCGTGGATGCATCAGGCGTTGCAATGTTCCCAAGAGCGACTGCCGCGGTAAGGGCCATCGAAGAATCAGGATCATACAATAATTTCTCTAAAGCGGGAACAGACCTTTGTGCTTTTCGCTGTCCCAAAGATGAAATAATGCCGATTTTGACTTTTCCTTCCGTTTGAGATAATCCCTGGATCAGCGCACTGTCTGCAGCAGAACCCTGTATTTTTTCAAGGGCATAGCGAGCCAGATCAGAAGCCTCTTCTTTCAAAAGCATCCTTTCCAGGACAGGGACAGACAACGATGTGCCAATCTCTCTCAGATGGCGGCAAACAGCCATTTTTGATGCTAGAGTAGCGTTCGAATCAAGAAATTCGGCAAGCTGTTCTTCACAATGCTTCCTGGACTCTGGCGAATGACGGTGAGCTCGAACATAATCCCTGAGCTGAGAGAGAATTTCCTCGTCTTCTCCGTATTCGTAGGTTGCTATTTTTTGCAAAATATCCTTCAAGGATGGCGAGCGAAAGTCCTTCCATCGACGCACATCATCCGGTGTAGGGGAATCTCTGTATACAGCAGGAAAATCTCCAGGGATCTTCAGGGTGACTTTACCGGTGGCGGCCCATTCTGCTCCTCGCTGGAATGTTACGATAAATCCGACACATTCCATGGAGGGAGGAGGAATTTCGCCTCCGGCATGTCCGAGCACAGTGTGAAAGATCTTCCCTTTTCCATAGCTGACCGTAAACAAGACCGGCTCGTCTCGGCCTGTTCCGTTTTGAAGAGGAGAGCTGTAGGCGGTGGCCAGGATGTTCATGTTTTTACCGGGTCCGCGCAGTAGGCTGTACAGCTCATCCTTGGCATGCATCCATTTTTCTGGGAGTCCCTGTGTGATGGGATGGGTGGTGTCGCGGTTGATGACCAGAAAATCATCTTGATAGCCATGATAACCACCGATTCCCGGGCTCACATCATAGAGAATCTTTCCATTCTTCCAATAGACGTATGGACCTGATTTTTCATTCCGGTTTCCCCATCCTCCAAGCCCTATGATTTCGTTATATTCTTTCCATCGGGGGAAGGCATTATCCGCAGCATGGTAGACAACTACTCCTCCACCGGATCGGACATACTCCACGAATGCCTTCTGCGTGGCTGTGGGCCAATCGTCGCCATTATAATCAAGCACCACCAACTGGTAAGATGAAAAGTCGGGCTTGAAATGAGCCATGTCGTCTCCACTGGAGGGATTTGTGGTGACATGCACTTCAAAGAGACCGGTGTCCTCCAGAATCTGTTTCAAAACCGGAGTACTGGCCTTCCAGTCATGATTGTTCTGGCCTGTGACGATCAAAGCCTTTAATGCTGGCGATGCCGGAAAGCCAGAAAGAGAAGGGAAGGAAATCCAGGATATCATTCCCAGGACCAGCACTGATATCATCCATTTTTTAATTTTTTGTTTTTCCATTTTTATCCTCTATGGAGCAGGTGCTCCTCAGTTAGAGACTGAGCTGCCAGGGACTTCGGTAGGCTCGACCCAGCATGCGTGAAGCTTCAGGATCGTTTATGATCGTTTCTGTTTCAGGATTGAAACGGATTTTGCGTCCCAGCTCCATGGCAATGACTCCCAGGTGTCCGACACTGGCTGACCGGTGTGCGACTTCAATGGGGGTTATAGTCAGCTTGCGGCTCTTGACACAGTCCAGAAAATTCTGGTGGTGGTCTCTGCTCTTGTACAGCCGCGTTTCCTCGGGCCTGATGTATTCGTTCAGGATGTAGGGGGGATGAGCCTCTAATCCTCCCCTGTCGACCCAGATCCAGCCGAATTCTCCGATCCATTTGGTCCCGCTCCGGATTTCTCTATGTCCGCCGGCGATTATCATGGGAGTCCCATCCGCATATTTGGCATGGAGATAATAGCGAGTGGGACTGTTCCAAATACCGAGGCGTGGGAATTCCCCGTAACCTTCGATTTCAACAGGGCCTGTGGTGTCGAAGTCAAGCCCCCAGTGAGCGATATCCACATGGTGTCCGACCCAGTCCATCAGCTGACCGCCACCCAGGTCCAGAATCCAGCGCCAGTTCTTGTGAACCCGAGCAGGACAGTAGGGCGCATAAGGAGCAGGCCCGATCCAGAAATCATAATCGAGATTCGGGGGAGGAGGTTCGATAGCCTCCTGGCCAGCAGTGCGTCCGAAGTCCGTGTGCCCGGAGGGCAAGCCGACTTCCACTCTTAAGATTTTACCGATCCGGCCATTGCGGACCAGTTCAGATGCGCGGTGGAAATTGGCCACAGAACGCTGCCAGCTCCCGGTCTGCCAGATACGGCTGTATCGTTTCACAGCATTGCACATGGCCCGTCCTTCCAGGAGGTCGTGAGAAAGAGGTTTCTCTCCGTAGATGTCATAACCAGTCCGGGTGCTGGCAATGACAGGAATGGCATGCCAGTGGTCGGGCAGGGCGATGGAGATAGCATCTATATCCTTGCGCAGGCAGAGTTCCCGGAAATCATGGTAGACCGCACAATTTGTGTTCCCGTATTTCTTGTTGACGATGTCCCTGGCTCTCGTCAGGTTGTTTTTATCCACATCACAGACTGCTACCCACTGGACCTCATCCTTTCCCAGAAAACTTCTCATGTTGGGAATTCCCATCATGCCGAAGCCAATGCCTGCCATAACGATACGGTTGCTGGGTGCAGTGGCTTCTGTTTTTCCCAGCACAGCGGCCGGCACGATTGAAGGAAAACACGCTGTTCCCGCAGCTGCGGTGGATAACTGTTTTAAGAATTGTCTGCGGTTCATTTTTTTTGCTTTCGTTTTCATTTTTACCTGCCTGATTAAAAGATTTTCATTACTCTGTGAGTGAGTTATGAAACGATAAATTTAAAAAATTGTTCTTGTTGTCAGAATTTTCTGCTTAGATCAGTTCTGTTTCTCCAGGAACAGCAACGGGCCTGACAGGAAGCTTTCCCATCTCATAGCGCGGTGGCGAAAGGTCCAATTGAGAGGCATTCATCACCCAATCCCAACTCATGGCGCGGCCGGTATAGGCACTCATGCGTCCCATGATCGCTGTGAGTGTGCTTTCGGCAATGCGTTTTCCTTCATTCAAAGGTTTTCCATTCCTGATGCTGGCAATCAGATCTGTATGCTCCTGGACATAAGGATTGGGGGATTCAGGCTCATACGTAAACGCCTTGGATCCCTTGATGTACCCGTTTGCCCCATCCGTGTAGGAAAAACCCTTGGTGCCGATCACCCGTTCCGATACATTGTTACTGCATCCCGGTGTTTGGCGGCACGTGCTCATCACCCGCGCTCCGTTGGGATACTCATACTCGATGGCAAAGTGGTCGAAGATATTCCCGAACGCAGGAGCGGTGCGGACTTGACGGCCGCCCATCCCCATGCATTTTTCCGGATGAGCCCCTATGGCCCAGTTGATGACATCAAGATTGTGAACATGCTGCTCCACGATGTGGTCTCCAGACAGCCAGGTGAGAAACAGCCAGTTGCGTATTTGCCACTCCATATCTGACCAGCCTTTGGCTTTATAATTGTACCAGTTCTCCCAGGCCCGTCCGATCCAGAGCGCACCCATGTTCCAGTAGCACTGGCCGGATACGATATCGCCGATGTCTCCGTTGTGGATACGCTTCAAGATTTCCAGGTAGTGGGCCTGATGGCGGCGTTGAGTTCCTGCCACGATGCCCAGTCCTTTTTTTTTGGCCAGTTCAGAGCTGGCAATTACCGAACGCGCACCGGGCGGATCAACGGCCACGGGTTTCTCCATGAAGATGTGTTTACCTGCGTCCACAGCAGCTTTCAGGTGTTTGGGACGGAATTGGGGTGGGGAGGCCAGGATGACCAGTTCTATATCAGAGGCCAGGACGTGTTTGTAGGCATCGAAACCGGAAAAGCAGGATTTTGCAGTGATCCCGAGATTTTTTTTATCGAGTCTTTTGGTCAGTCGACTCAGAGAATTTTCCCATCGGTCCTGAAAGATGTCGCCCAGGGCTGTAATCACAATGTTCGGTGAAGAGTTGACACAATCAATGGCTGCGCCTGTTCCCCTTCCACCGCAGCCAACCAGTCCGACCCGGATTTTGTCTGAACCAGAGGGAAAGAGCATTCCTGTTCCAGACATGGCTGCAGCTAGGGAAGCTGCTGAGGTCACCTTGATAAAGTCGCGTCTGGAAAGACTCTGTCTTGTTTTTTTGTTTTTCATTTTTACACTCACTCCTTAAAGTATTTATGTATCACTGTTAATAAAAATGTAAGTTTATACGCCTGTATTCAAAAATCATCGCAAGCCCTGTAGGCTTCAATCACGGCTTTTTCTCCGTCTTTGCCTGGCTTGCTTTTGCCATGCTCCATGCACAATACATCGCCATATCCTTTGTTGTGGAGATGCTTAAAAATGTTCTTGTAGTTGATTTCGCCAGTGTAGGGCTCCTTGCGACCAGGCGAATCACCCAGGTGAAAGCTGGCGATCTCCTCCCAGGCTCTGTCGATATTGGGAATTAAATTGCCCTCACTGATTTGCTGATGGTAGAGGTCGTTGACGATCTTGCAGCTGGGACTGCTGACAGCTCTGCAGATCTGGTAGGCCTGGGGTATTTTGGTCAGAAAAAGGCCTGGATGGTTCCACGGATTCAGAGGCTCGATCACGATCACGAGTCCCGAAGGTTCACAGATCTCTGCATACCTTTTGAGGTTTTCGACGACATTGGCTGTCTGGTAATCCCATTCCAGCCTCTCGTCATAACGTCCCGGCACGACAAGAGTCCATTTGGCGTTTGTCCGCTTGGCTGTCTCTATGGCTGTTTTTATTTTTTGAGCGAGCATCTGTTGGATTTCTTTATCCTGTATAACAAACGATTTTACTTTAAAATCCGCGTAGGCCACAAAGGGACCCAGGGTCATGTTCAAACGCTCCATCTCCCGGGCTATTGCTTCCTGAACTTGTGGAGGACGGTTCATCAGACCATTGTCGAACATGGCGCGGAAACCCTGGTCCGCCATGAATTTAAGCTGGTCGATCGGGTCTTTGCCTGCATGCTCTTTGAACATCCCTAGGGTGGGAGCATATTTGAGCTTAAAACTGGATGAAGTGGTTTTTGGCTGAACAGTCCTTTTCGCAGCATTAAGAGGAATTGCAGACAGAGCAGCCGCAGCTGCAGCCGTACTGCCGATAAATCGACGCCTGGAATACTTCTTAGGTTTACTCTGGAAATCTTTTTTTTGCTGTATCACCTATCCCCTCCTTATAATTTGTGTAGAATTTTCTGGATATTGGGCCTGCGATCATGACTCATTCCTGTTTAAATCAAATAGAGTGGTGTCCACTCCAGAAAATTCTTAATCGCGACGATTGCCGAACATTTCAAAAGACTTTTTTTGGGCTTTTGATGGGGCAGGATAATGAATTCTGGGATTCCATACTGTCGGTACAGCACCCATCATGCCAGCATTCTATAAGAAGGAAAATAAATTTTCAATAGGAGTTTAAATCACTTTATCTGAGGGAGACACAGGAAGTGTCCTTACTGACCACTCAGGAAATACCTCATGGAATGACGCTCTACCCTCCTCAAGAGCGCCATGCACTCTCAGATCGAGGGAAGAAAATGCGGATACTCATCGTCAAATCAGTATACGAGTAGAATTATTGAGTGATCGAGCAAGAAATAGAATGTGCGGTTTGTCTTTTCCAATATTCTTTGTCACAAATCTAAATAGAAAGAGGGGAGATTTTCATGTCAAATTCGGTTAAATCATTCGCTTTGCTTTTCAGTGTGTGTGTTCTGTTGCTTTTACCTGTTATCAGTTCAGTCCTTTCTTCTGAGGCCGAAGAGGACCAGAGCCTTGATGAGAGAGTCAGGAGTTTTCTCGACAGCCACAGGAATTCGTGGCGGGACATGAATGTTCCTGAATCTGATGGGAAAGTCCTGTATGATCTTATCATCAAGAATAACTACAAGAGAGCGCTTGAAATCGGAACATCCACCGGACATTCAGGAATCTGGATCGCTTGGGCACTCAGCAAGACCGGAGGCACGCTGATAACGGTCGAGATCGATGAGTGGAGATACAATCAGGCCATAACCCATTTCAAAGAAGCCGGACTTTCTGAATACATCGATGCCAGACTTGCCGATGCCCATGAACTCGTGCCAGAGCTCAAGGGAACCTTTGATTTTGTGTTCTGTGATGCAGACAAGGGCTGGTACAAAAATTATCTCATTGCTGTCCTGCCAAAGCTGGAGGTGGGTGGATGCTTTACCGCCCATAACGTTTCAAGTAGAAGGGGAAGGCGCCAATACGGGATCGGAGAGTTCGTTGATTATCTGGAAAGCCTGTCCAACATGGAGACGACATACGATCAGTCCAGCTGGTCCGGCATATCCATCAGTTACAAAAAATCCGAAAAATAAGTTGAATTCCTTTAAAAAACTGCTCAAGGAATCTGACTCCACGCTCTTTAAGACTTTCAAGCCTCTAAGGTTAGACGATATACAGAAAAAAAGGGGATGTTCCTCCTGAAGAAAGAGAAACATCTCCGGTATCTAGTCTTTCAATTTTTTTCCGCAGTGCGGACAGGCCTTCCAGTTCTTTTCTGTTGGCTTTCCGCATTCAGGACAGACTGTGTGGAGATTGGCGGCACAGTAGGGACAGAACACGTATGTCGAAGAGATTGATTTCTGGCATTTCGGACAGGTCTGTGCTGCCGGTTCTGTTTTAGGGGCAAAAGCCGCATCCGATCGGAGGATCAGATAGATTATCAATCCGATAATATTCCCGATAAACACCAGTAGAGCCCATAATATCCCATTCATTCCGCGGCGTTCCGCGTCCCTGTAAACCCAAACGATGACCATTATCCATATGATCAACAGTGCAAGAGAAAAGAGGGATGTGAGGGAATAACGAAACATAGAGGGGCCGAAATGAACAGTCTTGAGATTCGGGAAGCGGATCGATTCGAAGGCTCCAGAAAAAGCACCAAATGGAGCAAAAAGAAAAGGTGTGATGTTTGCCGCCAGCCAAATAATCGCTATGACTATTACAATGAGTCCTATTGTTTTTCCTGCTGATGTTGCCATGTTGACCTCCTTAACCTTGCCCGGAGTCATCTCCAGGCATGAGATGATTTTCTATTCTAAGACGCATTTGCGTTCATTGGCATTCCGTTCATATTTTCTCGCTTTGAATGGTACCTGCGGATTAAAATCGGCGCGAAGAAAAGCATCCCTGCGTTCTGGATTAACAGGGTGAGAGCCGCTGCGGATTCAAATGTCAGGGATTCGTCCAATCGGATCTCTTTTATTGCAGGTGCGACGAGAAGCATCGTGAATACAGTGAGTGGAACAAGAGCAGCCCATACATATTTCGGTATAGGGTGGGACCGGATCCGGGAGAAGACTCTTTTCGCAGGTGCGGACTGCAATCTCATCTCATCGAGACATCTTTGCCGCGCTTTTTGTGCGAGATCAGGCGGAAGAACGGGCTTCGGCATCGTTGTGACGCCCAGACGTATTTTTTCCAACTCATCCCGGAGACGCGCACAATGCACGCAGTGTTCAAGATGTTGTTCCATTACTCTTGATTCTTCCGGGCTCAGTTCCTCTTCTGAGGAAACAATAATTAAGCGCTCGATGTCTTTACATTGCATTTTAATGCCTCGTTATTGTTTGATTTGACTTGATATTTTGAAAGCTCCTGGCGGAGCTGTTTCACTGCGCGGTACATCAGTGACTTCACCGTGCCGACCGGGACACTCAAAATATCGCTGATTTCGGCTTGTCTAAAACCAGCGATTTCCTTCAGAATGAATACACGGCGCTGCCGTTCCGGCAAGCGCGCCAGGGCCTGGTTGATATCCTTCCCCATTTCTTTGTGATTTGCTTCATTCGAGGAATCGGACCAAGATTTATCTTCCAGATAAGGGAAAACCTCATCTGCTCCGTGAGCTCTGGATTTCTGGAATATAAATAGCCTTCTTATCCGCTTTTTACGCAGTTCATCCCGGTGGAGATTGATGACAATAGTAAAAATCCACGCTTTAATGCGCTGCATGTTCACCTTCTCGGGAAGTTTTTTTACGATGCGAAGCCAGGCCTCTTGATACAGGTCTTCGGCATCTCCGCGGTTTTTCGTGAGATAACAGGCGAAACGGAAGACATCGTTCTGGTATTTTTCATGCAACTCATCGAAAACCGGATGGATGCCTTGCCCTGTTTCATGTCTGTATTCAGTGACATCAGATGGCATGGTCCTTTTATTCTAGTCCATTATCTTCAGAATTTCATTACCTAAGACGTATGAGGGAGAAAAAAGTTCTACTCAGATTAAAAATGTTCATCAAGAAGAAATGAAATGGAAGAATCCAGATTTGAGGAATGAGACAGTTCAGGTGAGGAATGTCTTGTGCTTTATTCGATTGACAGCCATTTTTCCCTGTGATAATAGCTATAAACTGGATTCGTTGATTGAAATCAAAAAAAATATCATTTCATGCCAGTAAAATAAATTCCAATCCTTAAGGTGGTTCGATGAAGTCTGTTTTTTTTGTACAGAATCGGGATTTTTTTGGTGCCAGGCTGATTCATCTGCCGTTGCTCAATGCACTCAAAGGAACCTATTCGGATAATGAGATCATCGTCTTCTCACCGTTTGAATCCAGCCATTTTTTCAGGGAGATGGGGTTGGCCAGTGAGGTGGTTGTCTATTCTTATGGTTTGCTCCGGATGCGGCGAAAACTGAAGAGGCTGAGACCCGACCTGATTGTTTCACTGCGACCGGGTTCGGAATGGCTCAATCTATCAATAGGTTTGAGTGGTGCGAAACAGAGATTGAGCTTCCGTACGGTGACCACTCAGATACTGTTCACACACACGGTCGCGCGAGACATTTCGATATACAGAGCGCAGGCTTTTCTGAAGGTTCTTGAACTGATCGGAATTTCCTCCAAGCCTGCAACGTTCTTCTGGGAGCAATCGAAGCAAGGGACGATCCTGTTGCCGGACGAGCGGAACACTTTTTGTATGATACCAGGAGGCGGTTCAGGCAAGTTCAAACGATGGGGCATCAAAAATTTCCTCGGACTTTGTGAACGGTTGAAGAAACGCTATGAATTAGCAGCTTTCATTTTTATCATAGGAGAAGCAGAGAAACATTATGTGGAGGAGATTCAATCTGCATCAATCGCTAAGGATTCAAAGATCCTGTTCAATGAGACGATTGCCAACTGTGCACGAGCCATTGCTGCATGCAAGGTAACGATCGCGAATGATTGTGGACCGGCGCAGATCGCTCAAATGATGAATGTGCCTTATGTGGGAATATTCAGCAACTATGACGGCAAAGCCAGGGGACGCATTGCCGAGTGGTTCTTTCCACACGAGAACGCACAGGCAGTGACGACTGAGGATGCGGAAGACATAAAAGCTATTCCGGTCGGGCGCATCGAGAAAACAGTGCGTCAACTGTTCCCAGAAGCCTGATTAAGAAAGAATCAAACGATTTATCTCGCCCAGATTGGACTGAACCTTACAGCCTCCACAGGAAAGAGGCTTTGAAGAAAAAGCCCCTCTTTGTCTCAAGGAACCTATCGGAGCTTATGTAGTCTCCACCTGTCCATTGGATTTTCTCGTAATAAGAACCATAGCCGACGTGAAGAACGGTTCCAGGGATATAGGTAAAGGATGCGAGAAAATCTGTCAGCAATGTTTTCCGGAATGAATTGTATTCAACGATT
>DAOVAM010000095.1 GCA_030671065.1 Candidatus Aminicenantota bacterium | reverse complement strand
CTCTCCATTGAGGACCACGGAGGAAGATTCCATCTTCCCATTTTTGACTCAGGATTCCTCTCTCAGTTCTCCGACCTCACTGTACACGAGTTTTCATCCCTCATCCAGTTGTCTCAGTGCACAGAAGAAGCTTTTCGAACGGATAGGCTGGATATTACAGACCGGGAACATTGGCCTAGAGTGTGTGAGGCCCGGCTGAAGAGAGACATACACACTTTAAAAGAGTTGCTTCGATCAAATCCCAATCATTAACAAATTTTCCACTTCTGCAAAAATCTTTATAAGAAATCAGGAGTCTTTCTGTGAATAGAACTTAGAATGGAAGATACCGGACTGGGTTGTCACAGAATGATAAAAATTCCTCGAAACCCGAAAAACTCAATCCGATAGTCGCAGTGTTGACATTGGGATGAAAATTGATACTGTCTGCGTTTTTAAGATCCTGGTCGATGATAACCTGAACCTCTTTTTGACTGTCATTGAGCAATCCGAACGGTGAGACTGCGCCCTCCTCCAACCCGAGATACCGCATCAACCGCTCGGCTGAAGCAAAGCTGAGCCTGTCTTCTCCAAGCTGTCTTTCCAGCGCTTTGAGGTCGGCCCTTTTATTGTGTTCAAGGATAACCAGATAATGACGTTTCCCTTTCTTGTTGCGCAGAAAAAGATTCTTGCAGTGGGCTCCGGAAATATTTTCCCAGTACTGCTCTGCCTCTTCTACAGTGAAAACGGGCGGATGCTCATGCTTTACATAAGAAATACTGAGCTTATCCAGAGTATCGTATACTTTTTGTTCTTTTTCCGATGGCATTATTCTCTCCTCATGATGATCATCCTCTCTTTGTGAGGCGAATTTTAACGGAGGCATCCTTCTCAACTTTTGCCTCAAAATCCACATAGCCGCTGCGTTCTATTCGCCGGTTTGTGAATTCAACGTCCTTTCCGTTAAGAGACACAGAATCTGCTGCTGAATTTTCTGGGAGCAAAACATGGAATGCGACCTCTGACAGTGGAGAGTAAACCTCGAGAAAGATATGATCCCCCTTCATTTTAAATGTATACCTGAGCGCAGCACCTGAATTTTTATAGCTGACTTGGACATCAGCCTGATCAACCTCAGCAGCCAGCCAGCGCGGAGAAATTCGAACTCTCTGGAATAGCTTAAGTCTGTCCTCCACTCCGGCTAATCCTTCCAGGAGCCCGTAAAGCATAGCACTCGATCCCCAGCCGTCCGTAGAGGAAGCTTCAGGACTGGTGCTGGCTTTAGCACTTGAGGGAGTACCATCAGGAAAATACCAAAGGAATGACTCTCCAGTCTTCGAGATTATCTCATGGTAACGTTTCAGAATATCCACTCCGTACTCTTCGAAACCGTGGTCAAAAGCTGCTTTAGCCAGCTCGCCGCCCACAAGAGGCATGATCCCACCGTTGACGTATGCACCTTTCTTGAGTTTTTCATCCCCAAAAATCCCATCGGGAAACGGAGGATCGATCGAAAACCACTCTGCGAAGGCATCAGATTTTTCTCTCCGTTGCAAGTATTCATGAATAATCGATACTGCCATCTCATGAGTGGCTGCACATCTATTGATATTCATTGGATTGCTCAGACTCAACTGGGCGGATTCATTAACGCCTTTTATTGTGACTGGAGTGAGCTTCACAAAATGAGTGTAGAAATTCCCGTTCCAGCACACTTGATTCATTTTCGTCCTGAGAGCGTCTGCACGGCCGAACCAGGATTTGGAGAGTTTTTCTTCCCGAAAATAGCCATGCAGATCCGCCATGATCCGGAATGCCTCATAATAGCCGCTGTTATCACCGTGCATGATTCCCCAGAATGTTTCATCTGTGATCTGGAACTGCAACCAGTCGTGGGCTCCAGCCGTGTAGGCAAAATCCCAGGTGTCAATCGTGTAGGCCCGCTTCACAAGCTCCTTCTCATAATCCCAGTACCACGGATTGGATAGAACGAAATGGAGAGCTTTGTCCATCTTCGGTAAAAGTCTCTGGATCCATTGATCATCGCCTGTAGCCTGCCAAGCCAGGAATGCGGCTTTGACAAACCTGTACTCAACATCCGACTCCACAGGAACACGCACGTATTTGACCCAGTTCTCCCGCTCATAGGGAAGCTTTTCAGGAAAAGTGGTGAAATAGTCGAATATCCGGCCGTTATCCGCCTGGGTCTCTGCAAAATGGTCTATTGTACTCTTGAGGTCTTCCTCAAAGTATTTCACTCCTCTGAGCATATCACTGTAATCTCGAATCCAGATAGATTTGGCGTCAGGTGTTCTGTATCCTCTTATCTTCTTTCCATCGATAACGATATTGAGAGAGTCCTTTTCCAGGAAGGACTGTATCCTGGGGATGAAACTGTCAAACTCAGCCCGGCCTGTCCTTATGTATGTTCTTTTGCTCATGTTAGATCCATTATCAAGATAATGAAGCCGGATTCATGACTCTCTGGGCACGCATTCTTTTTATCCTATTTTCCATAAAAAATCCATCCCTCAAGAAAAAGGGGCCTGGCCCCTTTTTCTTATTGACGCATTGACTTTATGTCTCATCCGCAGTAAATACTAAGGACTAAGACAGATCTGATGAACATATGGGGACTTCACATCATCGATGTGACGGTAATCCTCCTCTATATTATCGTCATTCTCTGGCTGGGCAAACGTGCAGCACAAAAAACAAAAGATACAGGCGATTTCTTTCTTGCTGGCCGTAAACTCGGAAAATTTTACCAGTTCTTTCTCAATTTCGGATGCTCGACTAACGCAGACCAGGCCGTAGCTGTTTCCAGGGAAATCTACCGCCAGGGAATAGGCGGCATGTGGATCCAATACCTGGTCTTATTCTTAACTCCTTTTTACTGGTTCACGACTTTTTTCTTCCGCCGAATCCGCCTCACAACAATAGGCGATTATTTCACCGAGCGGTTCAAAAGCAAATCCTTGGGAGGAAGTTTTGCTGTTTTTATCCTCTTAATGTCTATCCTGGGCGGCGGCATTGGCTACATGATAGCAGCTAAAACCATGATGGCCATGACACCCAAACCTCTTGAGAAATATTCCCAGGAAGAACGTCTGAGCGTTGAGCAGTTCCGGGAGTACCAGGAACTCAGGCTGAGGTTGAATGAAGAGCTGACGCTTAAAGAAACGATGCGCTATGAGGAATTGAACGAGAAAAACAAGCGCGGAGAACTGCATTCATTCATATCTTACACAAATCCTCTCTTGTTCTATTTCATCTATGCCTTGATCGTAGCGATTTACACGATGTTAGGAGGATTCCGCGCAGCGGCCATCACCGACACCATCCAGGGCATTCTCATCATCATTTTCTCCCTCATCCTCATACCCATCGGGTTGCATAAAATCGGAGGATTTTCAGGCCTTCATGCATCTGTTCCTGATTACATGTTTGAACTTTTCGGCTCTGTGACGATGAGTGAGTATGCCTGGTACACGATCCTGGCTATGGTTCTTGCCAACCTTGTTTCCATTGTCGCGGTTGCTCCTGGCATGCAGACAGCCGGCTCAGCCAAGAATGAGATGACTGCGCGCTTCGGGATGATCGGAGGCATGTTCTTCAAAAGATTCATCATGATCTTCTGGGCACTCGCAGGGCTTCTGGCGGTCGGGCTGTATGCAGGAATGCTGCACGACCCGGATTTGATCTGGGGATTCATGTCCAAAGACCTCCTGTTCCCAGGGGCGATCGGCTTGATGCTCGTCGGAATCCTGGCAGCGAACATGTCCACGCTCGATGCTGGTGCAGTCTCCTACTCCGCACTCTTCATCAAAAATCTCTACGAGCCGTTCAAACCGAAAAAATCCGAAAAACATTATCTCCTGGTTGGGAGGATCGCCATTGCCGTGACTCTGTTCGGAGGCATTGGCGTAGCCCTGTTTGTCAATAACCTGTTAGAACTGTTCAAGTACATAATCTCCATACCTGCGATCTTCGGTGCATCCATCTGGCTGGGCTTCATCTGGAGAAGACTGACAAAAACCGCTGTTTATTCTCAGGTCATCATCTGTCTACTTATCTACGCTGTCATTCCCAACCTTTTTCAAACCTTAGATTGGGCCAAGTCCAAGCCCTCTTTTCTGCTCGAAACCCAACCCAAAATAGTGACTGTTACCTTAAATGCCCTCAGGGAGGATGTGGATAAAGGAAGAGCAGAGTGTATCGGCCAGCCCCTACAAAGAGAACACACTATCGAACCTGTGGGGATATTTTTCGAGAATGTGGCCCGGACCGACCCGGCTGATCCCGATTCACCAAAAGTGGGATTAGGACGATTCCATGCAGAAATCTGGGTTTTGAGCTGGTTTGGTGTAAATTTCACTCGCTGGACAAAGGCACAGCTTGTCGCCATCCGTTTTCTGTTCGACGCTCTGTTTCCCTTTCTCTTTCTCTTTCTCATCTCTTTTGTGACCAAACCAGTTCCTCAGTCTCATCTGGATAGATTTTTTGCCAGGCTGCATACTCCTGTTCAGAAAACTCCAGAGGAAGAGAAGAAAGCTCTTGAGGATTCTTACAGAAATCCGGGAAAATTCGAAAAAGACAAGCTTTTTCCAGGATCAAACTGGGAAATCATGAGACCGACAAAAACCGACTTCCTGGGCTTCGGAGGGAGCTGGATCCTAGTGGGAGTGATCATCCTGCTGCTCTGGATAATGACTTCAATAAAATAGAAAACTTAAAAAAGAGCCAGTCCGCTTTTTTTATAAGTTTTTTAATAAACACACTTCCTGGCTTCATCGACATAGGATTCAATCAGCTCCACATCCGCGTCGAAAAAATGATCTGAAGGCGCCAGGATAAAACCACCCCCCTCCCCTGCTTCCTCAAAACACCTGCGGACCTCATGCTTCGTTTCTTCACGAGTACAGTCCTTCAAATAATGAAACTGGTCAAAGCCACCAACCATGCAGATTCTGTGCCCGATCCGCTTCTTCGCTTCTCTCAGGTCCACATCGCCACCCATGGCCGGAGGCGTGAATGTCTCCATAGCATCCGGATTCATACCTGCGATCATTTCCAGGATAGGCATCATTCCCCCGCAGGTATGATAGACGACTCTCTGACCGGCTCGATGAGCCAATTCAATCAACTCCGCATCGTAGGGAGCGACAAATTGCTCGAAGATCTTAGGAGAAATGACTGTAGAAGACGCATCTCCTCCACCATACTCAACAAGGTCAAACCTTGCTCCTTCCATGGACTGGACAAAATGTTTCTTTCTCTCCAGCAAAATATTTAAGAGTGAATGGACCCATTCCGGATCATCAAAAGTCTCTAAAATGAGCTTCTCAATACCGAAGAGAACCGCTGCATCTTGCCAGCAGCCGGGCTGTCCGTAGACATCGAATCCAGGAAGAGTGCCACGAATCATCCCTTTCTCACCGAACGAATCCACTTCTCTATTGACTCGCTCCACATCACAGATCGGTATCGTCGCGTATTTTGCGAAGACGTCGACATCCGATTTCTCCTTGATCATTCGTTCTGTCACCCAGGTCGTGTGTGCATCGCTCTTTAACATCATAGTGAGTGTCTTATCTGGTGTGATGAATTCATACCGGACAGCTTGATATTCGCGGTCAGGAAAATCTTGAGTCCTGATCTGCCAGGTATCCGAACAGATGCGAGGCGCCTCCAGAGAAACCAATTCTTCCTGTACGGGATCAAAGTGTTCGTTTCTGTTTGGATCGGGCATGTGCGAAACAACCCATTTAACAGGGTCAAGGCCAAAACGGTCAAAAAAATCCTGATCGGAAATCCCATCCATACAGGTCTTCAGGAAGTACGGCATAACGTGATGTGTCGTAACAGGAAGCCGGTCAGGCATCTTTCTGGCCAGAGCTGTTAGGAATCGCTCTTTTGAAGTCATTGCTATTTTTCTATTCCCATTCAACGATCTGACTGGGAAATCCTTCACTGTTATCTCGAAGCTGGCCGAGTCTAAAGAAAACCTCTGCTCGAATACAGCTCCATGCAATCAAGCATGACTCAAAGTGACAGGATAGGCATCGTAATAGACAATTGAAAAAATCAATTTCAATTCAATGGAAAGTGAAGGTATGTCCCCATTTCTATTTATTCATAAAAATATCTTAAAGCGTATTTTCTAAAGGCCGTTCCTTTAGAAGACCGGGTGTAGAGAAAATTGTTCCTGTCCACATGTATGGCATGAGCAGGTTCAGGCAGAGTGAAAGTAGTCAGATATTGACCGTTTCCTCGCAGTACATACACATCTCGATTTACATTTTCAGAGAGGTGCCCTCCCAGAATGAGAATGTAACCCCGGTTATCCAGAGCCATGGCCTTGTAAGCGGCCTCCACGGGATACTCCCGAAACGCGGGTTTCGAGTCTTTCCCTTCTTTCATCCTCACTTTCCTCTTGCCCAATAAACTCTGGCTCCAGAGGATTTCTACCTGTTCTTCTCCTTCCTCATCCAGTTTTATTTCGAGCTTTTCAATTTTATCTTCCCAGGTGTAAGAGACAATGAATTCACCTAATCTATCTACAGCAAAACTCACCATATTCATCATCGTGAATCCTCTTCTTCTGGCATAGACAACTTTCTCAACCTCATTCCCATCAACATCATAGTTGTAAATGCAAAAAATGGCCCTCCCCTCTTCATAATCCCCTCTCAGGGCTGTAACTGCAATCTGCTCGTCTGAAATCACATTCAAATCAGTCACTGTAAAAGGCACTGGAATCTCTTTCTCATACTCTAAGTCCGTGTTGAACACGAGTATGCCAGGATTGTACACCTCAGATACATAAAGCTTTCCGTTGCGATATTTTATCAGACTGGGTCCCTGAAGCTCCTGCGGCCTTCTCCCCTTCAGTCCTGTCTCTGCCAAAAGTTCTCCATTCTTATCAAACTTCCTTATGAGATGATTCTTTAAATCAGTTATGTAGATATTGCCCTCATTATCTGTTGTCAGCCCAGGCCGTTGGTACATCAAATCTTCGTCTGCATCTCCGATCGCTAGCACTTCTTCAATAAAGACACTGATCTGATCTTGAGCAGACAAAAGAATGAACGCACAAAAAATCAGGGCAACGATAAAGCTTAACCTCTTGCACATCATATCTCTTTCCTTCCGATATTGTCTTTGTTTCATCCACCTCGGATAACTTAGAACTATATATTGAAAAAAGGAAAATTTCTAGTTCAAATTTCAACATAAATGGGGACGTTCCCCAAGGTACTACCTTAGCTCATTAAGCTTTTTATTTCGCCAAGGGTGTAAATAATTGGAGGGCAGATAAACGTATTGGTCTAAGGTGGTACCTTGGGGAACGTCCCCTACTGTCTTGATATTCGTGTTTGAGTGTGTTTAAAATCTATCATTCCAAAGTAAACAAACAAGACAATGAAGGAGTG
>DAOVAM010000085.1 GCA_030671065.1 Candidatus Aminicenantota bacterium | reverse complement strand
CTTCTAATTTTTCTATCTCCACTGTCTGCAGAAGAATCAGAATACACGAACGATTCATTTGCAAGACTCAGTTTCCTGACAGGAAACGCATACATCCAGAGAGCTGCCGACCTGGGCTATGAAGATGCCGTGGTGAATATTCCGATCACTGAAGGAGACAGGCTGAATACGACAGATGGACGGGCAGAAATTTATCTGGGTAACGGAAACTATATCAGATTAGACAAAGAAACAAAGATTGATTTTATGAATCTGCCGAAAAAAGGCTATGACCTGGCTCGGGTTCGCGTCTGGGCCGGCAATGTCTACTTTCATGTGATGGCTTTAGAGGAAGAAAAAAGCATAGAGATCCATACCTCTGATGTTTCGATCTATGTTCTGGAGGTGGGTCTATACAGAATAGATGTGAGTCAGAACCGGGAAACGGAGATATTTGTTTTTGAAGGCATGGTCGAAGCGGCTGGAGAATCAGGCTCTGTTTTGATCAAAAACGAACAGAGACTCGAGGTTTCCAATGCCCGTTTCACGTCCCGTCCCTCTCGATTTATCGCTTCAGCCGAGGACAGCTTCGACAAATGGAGTTCCAGCAGGGATTCTCAGATCCGGAAGCACCTGGCAAAAAGCTACCTCCCTGAGGAGCTGGAAGATTTTGAAAACGAACTGGCAGAATACGGTGATTGGGTCTACACGTCTTCATATGGCTATGTATGGGTTCCGGGTGGCGTTGACGAGTCCTGGCGTCCCTATTACAACGGCCGATGGCTATGGCTCTCTCTCTCCGGCTGGACCTGGCTTCCTTATGAACCTTGGGGCTGGAGCACGTTCCACTATGGACGATGGCACTGGCGATATGGACTCGGCTGGTATTGGATTCCTTCCACTATCTGGGGCCCTGCCTGGGTTAGCTGGTACTGGGGCTATGACTACTTCGGCTGGGCACCTCTCAGTTACTATGGTTACCCTGGAGTCATAATCAACAACGTCTATTATCCACGGTATGGAGACTCTTACTATCCCTACCGTTCCAGTGCGCTCACTGTGATTCACAAAAACCAGCTCAGAGCTCGAAACGTTTCCAGGGTTGCTCTGAGTCGAGAATCCATCAAAAAGCTGGGCAAAATCAATCTTTCCAAGGAGAGCCCAGCTCTGAAACCGACAACGAGCAAGGTCTCCGCTGAAAAGCTCGGAAGCAATAAGCTCATGCTCAGGAAAATCGAAGGGCCGACTGAGCGTGGAGAAACCAAGCAGTTGACCAGATCGACGATTAAAAAACCTGGATCTGTGGATGCCAAAAGAGCAGATACAAAGGCAATTTCAAGCTCAGGACCCTCGGAAAAGAGGAGAATTCTCAATAAAAAATCAAGCTCAAACGCAAGCGCTACAAGCGTTAAAGGAAAAGAACCGAAAACCAGTTCTTTAACAAGGAGTATAAAGAAAGGTTCTTATGGGTATCCTTCCTCATCTAAAATCAGTGCAAAAAATTACCCAAGAAAAATAAAAACCCGAAAAACGAGTTCTCTTGTCAACAGCATCACTAGAGGCACATCAAAGAGCAGCAGGACAGCAAGAATCAGCACATCATCAAGAGGGAGCTCCCGCAGCACGACTTCAAAAAGAATCAGCTCGTCCTCGAGTTCCAGGTCTTCGTCTTCTTCTGCAAGGAGAACCTCCTCCGTCTCGCGTTCCTCCCGCTCGTCCTCAGGCTCCCGTAAAATCACGAAGAAAAAATAGAACCAACTTTTCGTCTATTCAAATCCGCGTTTATTATCCCCGTGTTGATGACGTCACATTAGAAACAGGGGAAGCTATCGAACATCTAAGAATATAATTCAAACAGAAGCCCCTCCCCTCTCTTGAGTTATCCCGAATTATTCACTTATCACGCTTTTCATAATAATCAAGAACCCTCAAATGGTCTTCGAGCGAACACCATCTATCAGGCTCTGTGCCAGGAAGAAAAACTTCTGTGAAAGGAAAGAGGCAATCGGGAGTTGCGCGCAGACCTGTCTTGATGTCAATCTCTATAAAAGTAAGATTCAGAGGAATTTCAAATTCCTCAATCACAAGCGGTTCTTCCTGTTTATTCTGCTCCCTATCTCCTCGTAAGCTTTTTCCCAGCGCTTCTGCTATGACGTCTTCGACTGCTTTTCTCTCTTCTTCTGCTTTTTTCTTTTTATCTCTGATGACTTTTTCGAAAAATTCTACCCATGGAGGCAAAGCGGCAACAGCACCTGATTGTTTATCCCCAATGGTCTTTTTTGTTTTGTGTCCAACCCATACACCCGCACAAAGAGACGGAGAAAAACCAATAAACCAGGCATCAGAAAAATTATCTGTCGTGCCTGTTTTCCCGGCCAAAGGCCAGTTTAATCTCTTCGCCCGCCAACTCGTACCTCCTGCGTTCTCCACCACTCCCTGGAGCAAGTATGTCATCATATAGGCGATCTGAGGGGAAATCACTTCCTCTGATTCAATCTTGGCTTCTTCCAGGATGTTTCCATCTTTATCCTCAATCCGGCTGATGAAGTAGGGTGTGACCCGAATGCCTTTATTGGGAAACGTGGAGTAAGCGGAAACCATTTCTATCAAACGTACGTCAGGGGCTCCCAATCCCAGAGAAAGATAGGGATACACATTTTGAGAACTGAGGCCGAATTTCCGAACGTATTCAACGCCTTTCTGCGGAGAAATAGACTCTAAGAGCTTGACTGTCACCACGTTCCTTGACTGCTCCAATCCTTTCCGGACCGTCACTGCCCCTTTGTATCTATTGTCATAATTATTCGGCGAATACGGTTGATCTGACCATTTATCGTAGAAATCGGTGGGCGCATCAATGATCACACTGGCAGGAGTGAACAGTCGACTATCCAGGGCAGCTGTATAAAGCAGAGGCTTTATGGATGAACCTGCCTGACGCAAAGCCTGAGTGGCATTATTCCATTCGCTCCTTCGAAAAGAATATCCACCGATCATAGCCTTGATCCGGCCTGTTTGGGGTTCGACGGCAATAAAAGCACATTCGAGGAGAGGCTCCTGGTCCAGAGAGACCTGGAGTTCCATGTTTTCCTCATCGATGTTTTCCTGATCGATGTTTTCCTCATCGATGCTTTCCTCATCGATCGATTGGATACTGACGTGGATCACATCTCCTTCTTTGATGAGAACTTTCAAGTTTTCAGTCTTTGTCCATGCTTTCGTGGCATCATCCATCTTCAAAGACCCTGTATAATCCTTAATCTTTACGGTCGCCTCTTCCTCCTCGACAGATAAAACCACGGCCTGTATAATATCTTTCTCTTCCAGAGATGGCTTCAGCCAGCTAATAGGCGGCCAGTCCTCAAGCAAGCTAGGATCAATTTCCTCAAGTGATTCGAGGCCTTCTTCCAGCAGATTCCGCTCGACATCTCTCCAGCCCTGCCTTTTATCCAGCACCCTGAGCCAGCTCAGAAGCTCTTCTTCAGCGTATCTCTGATAAGCTGGATTCAAGGTCGTGTAGACCTTTAATCCCTTCCGGTAAACGGCTGCATCTCCATAATTTTCCATCAAATATCTACGGACTTCTTCCCGGAAATAAGCTGCGAATTCAGATAATTCTCTATGGCGGGGAAGGACATTGAGCGGTTTAGCCTTAGCCTCATCTGCCTCTGCTTGAGTCAAGTATCCTTCCTCGACCATCCGGTTGAACACATGATTTCGCCGGTCCAGCGTATTCTCTGGATACTTATAGGGATCATACATGCCTGGACCCCTGAGAATTCCAGCGATCATCGCAGCCTCTTCCAGGTTCAATTCGGAAACAGTCTTCCCAAAATACAGCTGGGAGGCTGCTTCGACTCCATGGGCTCCGCCTCCGAGGTTAAACTGGTTGCAGTACATGTTCAGGATCTGCCGCTTGGTGTATCTCTTCTCGATCTGGAGTGAAAGCATGATTTCCTTCAATTTCCGCCGGATCGTTTGTCGGCGGTGGAAAAAGAGCTCAGTTGTCAGCTGCATGGTGATGGTACTTGCCCCGTGAAGCTTTCTTCCTTCCCTTTTCAATTTTATCTTTATATCTTCCCATAAAGACCGGAAAACTCCCCGCCAATCAAGCCCGTTATGAGAGTAAAACCGGGCGTCCTCTGTAGCGATGATTGCATTAATCAGAACATCAGGAATGACCTCGAGTGGAACTTCTATTCTCTTCTCGACGGCATACTCCCCAATGACTTCTTCATCTTCCGCATAGATATAGGTGATAATATTGGGCTCGTACTCTTCCAGCTCGGAAACAGATGGAAGATTCTCCCGAATGGCCAGAAATGTCCCAAATACAGCTCCAAAACAGCAGGCAGCAGAGAAAAGGATAAACAGGAAAAACGCTTTTAGGATTCGTCGTTTGAGAGGTTTCTTTTCCTTTATGACTTGAGGAACTTCTGCAAACTGCCGCCAAGAGGGCTTTTTTGCTTTTTTTATCCGAATCTTGAACTTCTTATTCAGTCCCATAGAATAAAATATAACAGATTTAAGCCATGTTGGCTAGTGGAGTCAGCTAGTGGGGCCTGACCCCAACTATTTTGAGGTAATCAAGGACGGTTTCTTCGATTTCTGCGCTGATATCTTTTTTGGGCCTTGAGGCATCTATGTGAATAAATTTTTCTCCTTTGAAACTTCTGAAAATATCTCGGACCTTGACCAAATATTCTTCTCGTTCAAAAAGTTTGTCTTTCTTCTTTCGCTTCTTTATTCGGTTCAAACCCTCCTGGGGATCTACATCAAGGACAAACACAAGATCAGGATCGACCACAAAATCTTCATTCATTCTTCTTATCCTCTCTTGATCTATGCCTTTCGCTCCTTGATAGGCAATTGTTGAAAAATAGTACCTGTCCAATATAACAATCTTTTTCCTCACCAGTGCAGGCTTCAGGTTCTTTTCCACGTTTTCTTTCCGATCCTTCAGGAACAAATCCAGTTCTTCCTCCGGAGATAACGAATCCGGATGAAGGGCTTTCCTCTTTATCTCTCTACCCCATTTACTCTGGGAGGGCTCCCGAAAATAGACTACATCATACCCTGACTTCCGGAGCCTCATCATCAAAATCTCCGCTTGGGTGGATTTGCCTGTCCCATCTATCCCTTCCAAGACTATCAGAAAGCCTTTGTGCATTACAGATCTCCTCGACTCATGAGATAATATCTCCATTGGATTCTTAATGCAACTTTTCGCTAACTCTTGAGTTTACAATAAGTAGGCGGATTGAATTTTTCAGAGGAATATGATATTTTAGTAGATTAAAGTATGGAGGACGGGAAATGAAAAAGACCGCATTAGTTGCTCTTATCAGTTTCTTCGCAGGCATCTTGTTAGCAGGCTACATATTCGTCTATCTACCTGAAAGAAATATGCCGGATAGCTTTCTGAATGAACCCCCTTCATCCTCATCTTTTCTTCACGCCTCTCCGACTCCTCAAGGAAGGCTGGATTTAGACTTTGTCAGAATTGCGGACATGGTCGGCCCAGCTGTTGTGAGAATCAGTTCAGAACGAATAGAAAAAAGAAGAGTCGTCAGCCCCTTCAACGACTGGGGGGATGACTTTTGGGATAGATTCTTCGGAACCCCTCGTGGGAGAGAAAGAGAATTCCGCTCCGAAGTCAGAGGCACAGGCTTCCTCATCAGCACAGACGGGTACATCCTGACTAACAATCATCTTGTGGAAAACGCAGAAAAAGTGACCATTTATTCTCTTCAGGAAAAAGAATATAAAGCCGAAATTATAGGAACAGATCCGCCAACAGATTTGGCTCTACTGAAAATCGCAGATAAAAATCTTCCATATGCTGCACTTGGGGATTCTGCCCTTTTAAAAGTGGGAGAATGGGTTTTAGCTATCGGGAATCCTCTGGGATTCGAGCACACTGTTTCTGCAGGAATTGTCAGCGCTAAGGGAAGACAGCTTTTCCAGGCTTCAACGGCTCCCTCCTATCAGGATTTTATCCAGACCGATGCGGCCATAAACCGCGGAAACAGCGGCGGCCCTCTAGTCAACATGAGGGGAGAAGTCATAGGGATCACAAGCATGATCGCTTCTCCCACAGGAGGAAGTATCGGTATTGGGTTTGCTATTCCCTCCAATCTGGCTCTTAAAGTCGTCAAACAGCTCCAAGATAAAGGAAAAGTTATAAGAGGATATCTTGGAGTAAACCCTCAGGATATAAGCGAAGAGGAAAGGCGAGCTCTGGATTTAAAATCCAGAAGGGGAGCCTTTATCGCTCACGTTGCACCTGGAACACCTGCGGAGAAAGCAGGACTAGAACGCTACGATGTCATCATCGAGTTCAACGGCCAACCTGTAAAGAACTCTCACGATATATCATTCAAGATTGCAGAAACCGCGCCAGGAACAAAGGTCAATATCAAAGTCATTCGGGACGGAAAAGAAAAAATTCTCACTGCCAAGCTCGAAGAATTATCGACCGGAGAAGAAACAGAACAAGCTTCCTCCTCATCAAGCAAAAATTTAGGGATCACTGTATCTACTTTGACTCCTCGCGCAGCACGGAGCCTTCAATTGCAAACAGAGGAAGGAGTCATTATTACAGAAGTCGCGCAGTATAGTGAAGCTGCCCGAAAAGGCCTTGGAAGGTGGGATATTATTCTCGAAGCCAACAGACAAAAAATCAGAGATGCAGACGATCTCCGGAAGGAGATAGACAAGCTGAATCCCGGTGACGGGCTCATCTTGCTCATCCGAAGAGAGCGGAATGGAGAATCCAGAGAATTCATCACAACTCTCAAGATTCCAGAATGAAATTTTTTAAAGTCCACTCATTAGGAAACGATTTCCTGATCATCGACGAGGCAGAGGTAAAGAATCTCCCGAACATAAGCGCCCTTGCTGAAAGAATCTGTGACCGGCACATAGGTGCGGGAGCCGATGGTCTTCTTCTCATATCCGTGAAAGATAAAGCAAAAGGTCGCGTCAAATTCCGCATATTCAATGCCGACGGAACAGAAGCAGAGATCTCCGGAAATGGGTTGAGATGCGCGGCTGCCTACTTTTATTATCAGAAAAAAATTGACACTCCCCAGATCATTTTCCTCACCACAGCAGGCCAAAGAGAATGCAAACTCATCGAGCGGGAAAAGAACCTTTTTCATATCAAGATCGAGATGGGCATTCCCCGCTTGAGCTCAAAAGACATTCCTTTTGATGACGGTTCAACTCACACTAAAATAATCGATTATCCCCTCTCCATCAATCAAAAAATATATCCCATAACATCGATTTCTCTCGGGAATCCTCATTGTGCGATTTTTGTGGACCGTTTTCCTGCCCGTATCGAATGGCATCAGATCGGACGAGAAATCGAATCTCACCCTTTTTTCCCTAACAGAACGAACATTGAATTTATAAGAGTACTAAGCAGAGATGTCATCGACGTCCTTTTCTGGGAGAGGGGTGTGGGTGAAACCCTATCCTCAGGAAGCGGCTCCTGTGCGGCAGCAGTGGCATCTATTCTGAAAAATCTCACTGAAAGGAAAATGCAGGTCAGGACAAGCATGGGATACCTGACTGTGGAATGGGAGAAAAAGAAGGTCTATCAATCTGGCCCTGCAGAGATTATTCTTAAAGGGAATTTTCTCTCCGCATAACCTGCCAGAAGTCAAAAAAAAAGAGGGAAAAAAAGGCCTGTGTACTCGCTCAATAATTCGGTAACATTTTATTAATGTCATTGCGAGCGCAGCGTGGCAATCTCATACGAAAAAA
>DAOVAM010000006.1 GCA_030671065.1 Candidatus Aminicenantota bacterium | reverse complement strand
TGTTTGACATCTATGCAGATTTCAACTTTGGAAACTATGACTCTGTTAGGCTTGGTCTCATGTTCGGGATTTAAAGAGTTTCTAGGTAGATTCAGAAAGAAATAAGAATTTCGCCAAACAAGAATCAGGGATTTGACAAGGTTCGAATCCCTGCTTCTTGTTTCATATTGTCAGCTTTTCCTGTTTTTCATTCCTGATTTTTCTGTAGATAATTCCATTCCAGTCTTCTTCGTGTGCCAACACGAATAATTCTTCTGATTCAGATTCAAAAAATTATTCTAAACATTCCCTGGATTCCATAATGACTGAAAATTTCTGTTGTATATATTCTAGAGTTTCATTAAATTATCGAATGGAAAAAGTCATTCATGGAGAAAAGAAAATGAGAATACACGTGCCGAAGAATACAATAGGGACAAATGATTTTGGCCATGCAAAGATCCTGTTCTTCCTCATATTGTGTTTTATCATATTCTGGCCGTCCTGCCAGAGCGAAAGGAAACTCGGTGTTCAAGATGGACAAAAAAAAGTAGAACTCGGAATAGAGGTCTTTATAGACAAGCATCTGGATCTAGTCCAGGGAAAACGAGTGGGTTTAGTCACAAATCCGACCGGTGTCAACAGCCGTTTGGAAAGCAGTGTGGACCTTTTTTTCAAAAACCAAAATATCAACTTAGTTGCCCTGTATGGACCTGAGCATGGCGTCAGGGGAAATGCGCAAGCCGGTGAATATGTTCCCTATTATATCGATAAAAGATATGACATCCCTGAATACAGCATTCCTGTGTTCAGCCTGTATGGACAGTCGTTGAAGCCCGAAGCAGGCATGTTCAAGAATATTGATGAGTACATGCGTTCATTCGACACCGAAGATGTCGGGAAAGTTCCGGAACAATCGATGGTCGAGAGCATAGATGTTCTTGTATTCGACATTCAAGATGTGGGAACGAGGATTTACACGTATATCGCAACCATGGCTTACTGTATGGAGGCATGTGCTGAGAATGATATTGAATTCATAGTCTTAGACAGACCCAATCCGATCAATGGTGTCAACATGGAGGGGCCGCTGCTGGAATTTCCGGAATACAGCTCTTTTGTCGGGCTTTATCCTGTCCCGGTCAGACATGGAATGACTGTCGGGGAGCTCGCCAATTATTTCAACACGCAATTTTTAAAAAAGAAGGCGGAGCTGACAGTGATCCCGATGGAAGGCTGGAACAGGGAGATGTGGTACGATGAAACTCATCTTCCCTGGGTGATTCCTTCCCCCAACATGCCCACACTCAAAACGGCAGCTGTTTATCCCGGACAGGTCTTTCTGGAAGGAACGAACGTTTCTGAAGGAAGAGGGACCACCAAACCTTTCGAGCTTTTCGGAGCACCCTGGATCGATGGTTTTAGATTGATTGAAAAACTCAACATCCTGAACCTTCCAGGCATTAAATTCAGAGAAGCCTGGTTTACGCCGACCTTTTCGAAGTTTAAAGGAGAACTCTGTGGCGGAGCACAGATTCATATTACGGATAGACATCAGTACAGTTCGTTTGATACCTCGCTGTTTATCATTCAAACGATCATGGAGATTTACCCAAAGAATTTTGAATTCCACGAGACATACTTCGATAAAATCATGGGAACTTCACGAATCAGAGAGGCTCTTGAAAAAGGAGCTAGAGTTGAGGACATCATCCAAAGCTATAAAGAGGAACTGCATAATTTTTCAAAGTTGAGAAAGCTCTATTTGCTGTATTAGGGGGCAAGAAGGTTTTTTATGTTGCTCCTCATGACATAAGTGTATTTAAAGAAAAGGAGGGGAGGCGTTACGATGAAGCTTTATACAGTCCAGCATGGAATATCTTTATCTGAGGAAGTTGATCCTGAGAAATCACTCAGCCCGGAAGGAGAAAAACAGTCTCGAAAAATAGCGGAATTCCTGAAAGAGAAGAGTGTTCAAGTCGATGTCCTATGGCACAGTCCAAAAAAAAGAGCCGTTCAAACAGCTCATATCCTATCTGAGACTGTGGCCAGTCCTGAAATCCAAGAAAGAAAAGATTTGAACCCTATGGATCCGGTTGATAATCTTCCCCAAGAGATCGAACCTCTGGAAAAAAACCTGATGATCGTCGGACATCTGCCTTTCTTGCAGAAACTGGTTTCACTTCTTTTGAGCGGAACAGAAGACAATCAGTTTATCTCGATCAAGAACTCTGGTGTTATTTGTTTAGAGCACACAGATTCCTGGAAAGTCTTGTGGGCCGTTACTCCTGGATTGTTGGAAAAACAAAAGGGCGAGGCTGGTTTTGACAGTTCCAAATTTGGCTGCTAGTCGAGGTGTAGAACTTATAAAAGCAAAAGGATGAGGCTGATCACATTTTGCGTATACGGACTTCGGTCCCTTTAACGTCCTTCATCATCTCGACAATCTTGGAAGTGTCTGTCCTTCCATAGTGGTATGGATACAGAATTTTCGGGTTGAACGCCTTAGCCGCATCTGCCACCATCTCCGGTGACATGGTGTAGGGAAGGTTCATCGGCAGGAAAGCGATATCTATATTTTTCAACGCCTTCATCTCCGGAATATTCTCCGTGTCACCAGCCACATAAACTCTCATGTTGCCGAAGGTGATGATATAGCCGTTGCCGTTCCCTCTGGGGTGGTAGGGCATGTTTTCACGTCTCATGTTCACGATGTTGTAAGCGGGGACAGCCTCTATCTTTAAGCCCATGACAGTTTTTGTATCGCCGTTTTTCATGATCAAGCCTCCGGCAACTTTACTAGTGCACTCTTGAGTGAGGATGATCTGAGTATTGTCTTTACGGATCATTGAGATGGCGTCTGGATCAAGGTGGTCTCCATGTTCATGGGTGATGAGGATGAGGTCAGCCTTCGGAAGATGGGAATAGTCGGCAACCCGTTTGTATGGATCGACATGGATGATTTTCCCGCTAAATGTGAACATCAGTGTGGCGTGTCCGATAAACGTGATCTTCAGGTCACCTGCGGATGTTTGGAAGATATCTGATGAGAAATCCTTCTGAGCTGTCCCTGTGAGGACTAAACCTATCATTAGAAAAATGGCTAACACAGAGAATTTACGCATGATAATCCTCCTATATTCGAATCCTTTTGCCATAAAGAATATTTTGCCAGGAAACAAATGTCAGAAAGACAGATCAGGCGCTCAGGATTTTATGGGCATGGATCAGCTTTTCTTTCACTTTGAGATTGTACTTGCAGGCTGTTTCACAAATTCCTGAACAGGAAGCGCAGTTGAGAGGTTTTTTGCTGTCTTCCAGTTCACTGTAGTACTGCATCGCATCCTTTTCCCTACGGTAATCCTCAAAATACATTTTATACCGGAGCACATCATTAATGGCTACATTCTGAGGACAAGACGCAAGGCATTCCTGGCAGCTAACTCTGCAGTACTGATCCTTAGTTTGTCGCTGATACTCCGCGATCACCTTGAGATCCGCTCTGTTTAAAGGTTTCCCGGATGTCCCTACGTATTCCTCGACATGTGAGTAACTGCTCATGGTCGGGATACATGTATCTATATTCGAATTACTGAGAACCCAGCGTAAAGCTGCCTGCGGATAGCTCACTTCCTGGCTGATGAGAGATTTGAGATTCCCGTGTTTTCCTCCGGCAAAGACTTTCATAGCCACAGTGCCAATTCCTTTCTGGCGAACCTGTTCGATGAGAGGCTCGATCTCTTTGCCTTCATCGTGGTTGTATATGACAAGAATAACCGAGGCAAAGTCACTCTCTAATGCCTGCTTTAGTGTCAATTTTGCATTATGAGTGGAGAATCCAGTAAAACGAACTTTTCCATCTTTTTTCAGCTGAGCATAAGCGGCCTGAATTTCCTCATTATCGAGTAAGGCAAGGTCGCTGACGCCATGCACCATGGCTATATCCACGTAGTCAGACTTCATTCGCTGAAGACTGGCTTCGACTCTCTTGATGATTTCATCTCTTTTGACTTTGGCGTTCAGACCGTGTTTGGTCGTGATGGTGACCTTATCTCTTATATCTTTGAGAGCGTCACCGATAAATGATTCACTTTTGCTGCGCATGTAGCTTTCTGCTGTATCGAAGTATGTCACACCCAGGTCATAGGCATACCTGAGAACATTCGGCTCGAAAAATGAAATAGCACCACAGCTCACATCAGGCACCTTGATACCCGTTTTTCCCAAATCATTGTATTTCTGGATTTTTATCGAGGATAATCCTCCAGAAGCAGAACCTGCATTCCGTGTTCTCCCTTTAATATTCTTTGAAAGACCAAGGCCCACTACGCCTGAGGTGAAAGCTGTTAAAAAATTGCGACGGTTTAGCTTTGCCATGATTTCCTCCTTATGTGATTTACTTTTTTTGGATTCGAATAGGGGAGAGGGGATCCAGCTGTTCAGCCAGCTTTGAGAACTCTGGGGATATCAAATAAATGAGATAATTTTCCCCCCTTCGATTTGGTGTCATGAATTTTGCTCCGGGACCGAGTGCGCTTCTGGGTGGGAATGATTCATGGAAATCGATCTCGACTTCTGTATCACCTATCTGAAGGATCAGTTTGTCTTCTGCCTTAAACCCGGCTTTCTGTATGCATTCATTCGTCCAGTTCGTGCTGATCGTCAGCATGTTTCGTCTGAAGCTTGACTGCATGATGTTTCCTTTGAGCGTACTCTCGCCGATTTCCACTTCGCCCGCATTGATATCCAGGCTCGAGAAAAAATCTTCCTCGAGAGGCTGATTAATTTTGACATCAGAGATTTCAACAGTCGTTCCTCTTATTCCCACTTGAGAGTTGAACCACGAAGAGGGAATCTTCACTCCTTCAATTTCCTGGTAAGGACCGAAGTCGTGATTCTGCTCATGCTTGTTTTGCTCTTCATCGAAACCTTTCAGCACAAGTCGTTTGAGCGTGTATTCTTCAGAATCAAGATAAAATTCAACCTGTAAGTCATTAACATTCGTTGAGAGCATATAGAGCTCTTGCGGTCCGAAACTTTTTAATCCGTGAAACTTCAGCTTGTCCTTAAAATGAGAGAGAGTGAATAAACCTGCCCTGAGCTGGGCGAGGCATTGGTTCGTGGATTTCTGGAGTCCTGTCAATTCAGTGATGCTGTTGAAGCAGTTTCTTTTCGCCTGGTCCTTATCGACGAGTATGACTTCGGTGATGATGGGCTCTGCGCCTTCAGTCAGCTTCATCACTCCTTCAGTGGATACGTAATACGTAGTCTGTCCGTATTTGAAGGAATAGTGCTTGACCTTAGACAAATTCTCTTTTCCTCCTGCGGCAAGGATATTTTTTCCGACGATTGTATGAGTCTGTGAGCAGGACAGGAATATAAATCCAGAGAGAATCAATAGACAGGTCGTGTAAAGAAGCCCTCGGTGTTTGACCATTTCATCCTCCTCCTGATTTTTAATAGAGATTATTCTATAAGATTTAAAAAATTTCTTCAAGAGAAATGTGGATTGTTGCCCTCATGCAAACTTTCAGCCTTCGATCTTTATGAAAATAATTTAAAGGTACCGAATGAATGTGCTATAATACCTCGTTTTTAGAGAATTGAAGTTAGAGGAGCACATTATGCCGTTTATAGACGTCAAAGGAAAAAAAATTGAAGTCAACGAAGAAGGATTCCTGGTCGATCACAAAGACTGGGCTAAGGACGTTGCGGATACTTTAGCCAAGGAAGAGGAAGGAATCGATGCTTTGACTGATGATCATTGGGCGCTTATTGATTATATCCGGAATTATTATCTGGAAAAAAAATTAGCTCCCATGGTCCGAAAACTCTGTAAAACTACGGGATTTCAACTCAGATACATCTATGAGCTCTTCCCTTCAGGGCCTGCCAAAGGGGCCTGCAAAGTAGCTGGGCTTCCCAAGCCAGATGGATGTGTCTAGGAGAAATGGCCCTTGATGGATACTCTCCTGAAATATGAGACTCTTATCACATTTCTTCATATAATTTTCGATAACTTAAAAAGGAGTTGGAAGAGTGAAAATATATGATAGTGTCTTGGAACTCATAGGAAATACTCCTTTAGTCCATCTTAACCGAATAAAAAAAGATCTAAAAACGTCCATTCTAGCGAAACTAGAGTATTACAACCCGAGCGGCAGTGTCAAAGACCGAATTGCGCTTTTTATGCTAGAAGAGGCAGAGAAACAAGGCAAAATAAAAAAAGGAGATTGTATCGTTGAGCCGACAAGTGGGAACACAGGAACGAGTCTTGCCCTGGTCTGTGCCTTGAAAGGGTATCATATGATTGCTGTCATGCCTGAGCAGATGAGCCAGGAACGCAAAGACATGATGACTGCTTTTGGAGCGGAGCTCGTCCTTGTCCCCAGCCAGGACGATGCTGAACCTGGAACCTTCACAAAAGAGGATGTGGAAGCCACTTTAGCCAAAGCTGAAGAATTGGCCTCAAGACCCAGTCATTTTATGCCCAATCAATTTGCTAATCCAGCTAACACGCTAGCCCATAAACAAACAACGGCTGAAGAGATCTGGGAAGATACAAACGGCCAGGTGGATGCCTTTGTTGCAGGCGTGGGCACTTCAGGAACAGCAATGGGAGTGAGTCTGGGGCTAAAGAAGAAAAATCCAAAGATAATAATATACGTGGTTGAACCTGCCGATTCTGCTGTGATCGCTGGAGAAAGCCCGGGATACCACAGAATCCAGGGAATAGGGGAGGGATTTGTTCCTGACCTTTTAGAGCATGAGCATTATGATGAGATCATCAAAGTGACTGATGTGGAAGCCAAGGCAACTGCCTGCCGCCTTGCACGTCTCGAGGGAATTTTTGCCGGGTATTCTGCGGGAGCAAACGTCTTTGGCAGTCTGAAGGTGGCCAGAGAAATTGGGGAAAATAAAACTGTAGCCACAGTCATTCCTGACTCAGGGATGAAATATTTGAGTACAGAACTCTTCCATCATAACCCAGAGGTGTGCACTATACACTGCTGCAATTTAGAGAAGCCGGAGATGCGGGAGGAATGCCTGAAAGGCGCTGTGCACTGTTGTGTGCTTGAACCCTGTGACTAGCAAGAGATTGGCGATTTCTTAGGTAAAAAACATTAATCAGATAATATCATTTCTTTGTTTTTTTCCTGAGTTCAGAAATCTCCTTGACTGCACCAATAGCTGATTGTATTTCTTCTTCGGTGTTAAAAGGACCGATCCCGAATCTGACTGCTCCATGAATCTTATCTGTTCCGAGTTGTTCATGGACGAGTGGAGCACAGTGGAGGCCGCTTCGGCTGGCGATATTGTAATCTACATCGAGAAGAGTAGAAGTGTTCAAGGCTTCAAAGCCATCGACATTGAACAGGAAAACACTGATGTGGTTTGTCAGGTCTTCCTGACAGTAGAGAGTCACTCCATCGATATCGTTAAGCCCATCTCTGAGCAGGGTGGTGAGTTTTATTTCTTGCTCGTGGATATTCTCTAGTCCTTCTTTCTTAATCCAGTTTAAGCTTGCATGAAGGCCTGCGACACCTAAAGCATTCAACGTTCCGTATTCAAGCCTGTAAGGATATTCGTCGAGATGAGTTCGGACTGCTGAGCGAACACCGGTTCCTCCAGCGCGTGTATGTCTTATCTCAATCCCTTCTCTGACATACAGGCCTCCTATTCCCGTGGGGCCAAGAAGGGATTTGTGGCCGGTGAAAGCGATTATATCCACGTTCATCTCTTCGATATCGATAGGGATTTTTCCGGCAGATTGAGAGGCATCAACAGCAAAGGGAATTCCTCTTTCTCTGCAGTGTCTTCCAATCTCTCTGAGAGGCTGGATAGTGCCGATCACGTTAGATGCATGATTGATGATGACCAGTTTGGTGTTTTTCTTGAATTTCTTGGGAAATTCATCAGGATCGATAAATCCTTTTTTATCAAAAGGTATATAATCAAGTTCCACGCCATTGTACTTATACAGGTGATACAGAGGCCGGAGCACGGAGTTGTGATCGAGTGTTGTGGTTATGGCATGATCTCCCTCCTTGAGCATCCCGTAGGTGATGAGGTTCAATGCATCGGTGGAGTTATAAGAAAAACACAACCTGTTGGGATCTTTTCCGTTGAAGAATTCAGCCATCTGCTTTCTGGTCTCTTCCACGAGTTCGCCGGTTTCCATGCACAGGTCATACCCAGAGCGGCCCGGATTCACTCCGAAATTTCTGTAGAAACTATCCATGAATGTGTAGACTTCTTCAGGTTTTGGGAATGAAGTGGCTCCGTTGTCAAGAAAGATGAGTTTATCCATTGTATCCTCCGCATTTATCCTGTTTTTGCTGATTCATGGACAAATGGTTTAAAATTAAATTTATATTAAATTCCAGGGGAAAATCAATGGTTTTTTTTAAAATAAATTGACAGGATTTCGCACTTGGAATAAAATAGATGTTTAACTTCATCCAGACATTATGCGCTTTTGGCAGTCATTCATGAGAAGGCTTTTTAATATATTCGTTTTCTTCATCGGATTATCATTCCTTTTATCCGTTTGGACATGCATTCCTTTCGCCAAAAAATGCGATGTTGTAATTCAAAACGGTTTCGTCATTGATGGGTCCGGAAATATCCCCGGGATGGTTGTCTACAGGATGAATTGACCTAAAGGAGAGAGAAATGATCGTAAAAAATAATGGGGACATGCCAGAAGCGCCTGTAAAGGAGGAGAAAGTCAAGAATGTTCTGATGAAGATTCTGATCGGCCCTGATGATGGCTCACACAATATCATCATGAGGCATTTTAAAGTCCTCTCTGAGGGGCACAGTCCATTTCACAGCCATCCCCATGAGCATGTCGTGAAAATTGAAAAAGGAAAAGGGATCGTCGTGCGAGAAACAGGAGAGGAAGTTTTGGTCTCCCAGGGCCAAAGCCTCCTGATCGAAGAAAACGAAACACACCAGTTTAAAAATCCTTTTTCCGAGCCTTTCGAATTTATATGCACAATTTTGAATCCTGAAAAATAGGAGAAGAGGGATTTAATCCCAATAGACTGAACCATGCAAGCCAACACAAATAAAGCCATCGAGTTCCTACTGGCAAGGGGGAACTTGCCCATTCTTTACTGGCTCAAGAAAGATATACTCGAAGTTCCTGTGGATAGAGAACACAAAAACCTTCAGAAGTTTGCATCCCGAATCCGGATTATAAAGGGACAGAGGACAAATGGAGGCTGGTGCAGGAGGAAGTACGAAGGTGATCCCCGATGGGAGAAAACGTATTACATTGTGGAGACACTGCGGAATGTAATCAAACTCCACAAGTTTGGATGCGCTCGCGGAGAAAAAGAAATACAAAAGGCGATCAAATTCCTTTTTTCCACCCAAACGAGATCAGGAGATTTTCGCGGAGCGTACTTGAATGAATATGCACCGACGTATCATGCCTTGACGCTTGAAGCCTTGTGCCTGTATGGCCTGGATAATGATGAAAAAACCCAAAAGGGATTCAGATGGATCGTAAAAAACAGACAGAATGATGGAGGATGGGTCATCCCTTATCGGACTATCAAGCAAGAGGAGCTCAAGAGTCGATACAATTTTGAGGCTCAATCGAAACTCGAGCCCATCAAGCCGGATAAGGCAAAGCCCTTTTCCCATCTTGTTACTGGAATGGTGCTGCGTGCGATGGCCGCGTCTCCGACCTGGCGAAAGCGCAAGGAAGCCAGAAAAGCAGGAGAGCTTTTGCTGAGCCGGTTTTTTAAAGAGGACAAATATGATGATAGATGGCTTCCTTTGTATTGGGAAGAGATCACCTATCCTTTTTGGGCGACGGATATCCTCAGCAGCCTTGATTCACTGTCCACGATTGGTTTCACAATCGAAAACGAAAAAATTCAGGAAGCCTTGAATTGGTTGCTGAGCAAGCAGACAAAGCAAGGGTATTGGGAAGCAGGGAATAAAAAGACCACGCTGGAAGATCATCTTTGGGTGACTTTCGCTGTTTTAAGAGTATTGAAGAAGTTTGGACTGTTTGAGATTTAACTTTTCCTTGAATCACATTTATCAATGGATATGTTCGATAATGCGTTCTTCCATGTCTTTGAGAACTCTGAGAAGACGAGCTCGTGTGAGAAACAGAGCTTGATTTAATTTTTGTTCTTCCCTGGGTTTTTTATGTTTTAAGGCAATACTTGTGAAAGAACTGTTTCTTTCAAAACAATTCGTTATATTCTTGACAAGTTTGTTTAGTGAGTTTGAATCGAATTCCTTCTTTGCGACGATTGCCTTCGATTCGTCATGAAAATGAGAAAAGACATTTGCCCACTCGTTGTTCTCTCCGGCTCTCAAAAGAACAGCAAGTTCATTAAGCACGAGAGAGAGTTCTTCGACTCGCCATTTTTCAATCTTCTGCATAATTCCAAATAATGACAAAATAACCAGAAAAAATCGAGAGAAATTTTGTAACAGAATAAATAAGATGCTATCATGAACATCTCCTCGAGCGGATTTTATGAAATATTACTTGAGTTTGGGCAGCAATCTCGGAAACAGAGGAAAAAATTTAGACCAGGCGCTCTCTTTGCTTGAGGATGAGTGCGTTGAAATTATTCAATCATCTTCTGTTTATGAGACTCAACCCGTAGACTTCCCCTCACAGCCCTGGTTTTATAATCAAGTTGTTGAGATTGTGACAGGAAGAGACCCTCAGGATTTATTGGCTCTTGTCAAAAGAATCGAACAGAAAATGGGAAGAATTGCCCAGGTTCAGAAGGGACCTCGAACAATTGATATTGATATCCTTCTGGCCGAAGATAAGGTTATGCACACCAAGGAATTGAAAATTCCTCATCCGAGCCTAGATAGAAGGAATTTTGTGCTCATTCCTTTTTCAGAGATGGCCCCTGAGACTGTCCACCCGATCCTCGATCAGACAATTCAGAGTATTCTGGAGAAGTCGAGTGACCATTCGGTCGTGAGAAAGGTTAAAAATTAACATATATAAAGCTGTGATTTTATTGGGATCTGTCCTTATCTGGATTTCAAGATGCTGGACAGGATTGCAGTTTGCTAACGTTGATTCTGACAGAGCCTGACCCCAGAAAATAGGGCCTCAGAGCCTGACTTCTGTTGACAACGAAGACAAGGAAAAATTTGATTTAATCCTCAGGACCGTTTATCATAATAATTCATATTTTTATTCTAAATTTTTGGAATAATGAATACTTCATGCTCAAATATGTATACTTTATAGTCCTGTTTTTCTTCACAATCCTTCAAGCTTTGGCTGTTGAGATCAAGGGAAAAGTCTTGAATCTTGGAGGACTCCCTGTTCCTAAGGCTGCCGTCCTTCATCGTTCAAGCGGAGTCAATACTCTGACGGATGAGGATGGCCTTTTCAGCCTTGTCGTTCCAGATGATACGAGAATACGCCTGGAAATCAATCATCCGGACTATATCGAACAGGAAGTTATCATCACTTCAAAAAACCTCGGAAAAAGGAATGTCATCACACTTATTCCTTACATCGTACAGAGGGAAGAAATTGTGGTGACAGCCATGAGGCATCCTGAATCTTCAGCGAGTATTCCTGCAGCAGAAACGGTTATTTCCAATGAAATTTTGGAACAAGAAATGGCCCCGAACATCACTGAGGGGATTTCTTCCTTGCCTGGCGTATCCAGCCTGGGAACGGGAGGTTTTTCCTTAGTCCCCAATATAAGGGGCTTAGCAAGACGAAGAGTTTTAATCCTGATCGATAATGCCAGAGTGACAAGCGACAGGCGCACAGGGCCGAATGCATCTTTTGTTAATCCTAAGGATATTGAAAAAATCGAAGTTTTGCGCAGCCCTTCTTCAGTTCTTTATGGTTCTGATGCCATAGGTGGGGTTATTCATATCCTCACCAAGAAACCGTCCATGCAGGATGGTGTGCGGGGAAGGATCAATACGAAGTATGGCTCCATAAACCAAGAAAAAAGTATCGGTTTTTCGCTCGAGGGTAGCAGAAAGACCACTGGTTTTTATCTCTCTTTCCAGGCGGATGATGCGGAGAATTATTCATCTCCCACTGGGGAAATTCTTCAATCCCAGTTCACACAAGGAAGTTTTATCGGAAAAATCTCTCACGTGACTGAAAAAAGAGAGGTCTATTTGAGCTTTCTCGGCTCAAGAGGATATGACATCGGAAAGGCCAATCAGACGAGTTTAACCAAACCAACCTGGTATCCTAAAGAAAACCAAAATTATTTTCAGATTCACTGGCAGGAGAAGGGATTGGGGAGAGATGAGGATCTGACGTTTCAAGCTTATTTCAATCCAAATTTTTTAGAGACAAAAAAAGAAAAATATGAACCAGAAGGCTACAGGTCTTCAGAATCTTACAGTAAAGTGAAGAGTACGAATTTCGGAGCCCATCTTTCTTACGGGAAGAAAATCGGGGATTCTTTACGCCTGAGAGGAGGGATGGACTTTTATGGAAGGTCTTCGGTTGAATCATTTAACCGGGATCTAGATTATGATTCCTCGGGAAATTTAACGGGCATCCAAGAGCAATGGCCCTTCACTCAGGGAAGCCGGAAGGATTTTGGACTGTTTCTCTCGGCTGATTTCTTTGGATTAGAGAATCTTGACCTCGTGAGTGGAATCCGTTGGGATTATCTCCGGATGGAAGCTCTGCCGGGAAACACGCCTCCATATACACAAAATGAGAATAGAGCCTGGACAGGATTTTTTGGAGGTTCATTCAAAGTGACGGATGAAATTGTCGCGTTTGCCAATGTCTCTAAAGCCTACCGAGTGGCGAGCCTGACAGAGTTGTTTTACACTGGGATCACAGGACGAGGTTTTGTAATCGCACAGCCCGGCTTAAGGCCTGAAATGAGCTTTAACCTGGATGGAGGCGTGAAACTCATTTTTAAACGATTCTTTGCCGGACTTTACTCTTTTTGTTATGAAATTGATGACCTGATCGAACGCTATTGGATAGACCCAATAGAAAATATTTACACATATGGAAATGTCAATAAAGGGAAAATCAGTGGTTATGAGCTGGAAGTGGAATATTATCCCATTCCAAGATGGAAGGTATTCGGCAACTTTTTTTCATTTAATGGAAAGAGTGTCGTGATAGACGAGTCATTGAATGATATCCCTCCTCCAAGGCTATTTTTAGGAACTCGAGTATGGATTGGAGACCTCTCTGCTGAAATTAATGCGACATTTCAACTGGATAAAGAAAATCCTGGTCCCGCTGAAATCAGTATTCCAAGCTATGAGGTTGTCAATCTGAAGGCCAGTTATTATATCAATTCAACATTCCGTCTGTATTTTGTCCTTTCCAATCTTTTTAACCGCACATATATCGCTAGGCCTGATCCTGATGCTGTTGAAGAACCCGGGAGGAATTTTATGGTCGGTGTGAATTATTCTTTCTGACCCTATTTCTTTCTTAATTCATACCTGCGTAAAAAATGGAATTGAACAGGAGCTTAAATGTTCCGTGAGGTTGAGCTCGATAATGGACCGGGAATCCCAGAAGAATGATCTTTCCCTTGCCGAAGGGAACATCCAGGACCGTGGCTTTCCGACGGATGAATTTATCTCCGTGAATCCATCCGCTCATCAGAGGATTCTCTTGAGGGTACTTGGCAGCGCTTTGAGGCTGTTTCTTTGAGTCGAAAGACGGCGTGACGTTAAACGCACAGCTATTGTCAAAAACCGTACCAGCCTCCTTGGGCATACCGTATGCCAGTGGATGAGTGGGATCGAATTCCATCCGGAGGATGGATCCGTCGCAGATGAAATCATCTCTTTTGATTCCTTTCATAACGTTCCGGACAGGAAGATCAAAGTAGTCGATCGCAAAATTGCATGAACCGTTAATGAAGATTAAAGTGCCACCATTCTCAACAAACACTTTCAGATTCCGAACTCCATTGGTTGTGATGCCTCCAACGTATTTAGGAGGCATGGTTCCTTTTGCATGCCCATTCACTACGGATTCAGGCCTGCGTGTGTGGGGCATGATGATCACGTCATAGTTTGCATCCAGGTTTCCTGCGCGAATATCCGCATCGTGGATGCTGGAGTAAGTGAATTCATGATTGTCTAAAATCAGCCGTGTCCAGCCTTCGTCTGCACTGGAAACCCAGGATTGGTGCATCCCCAGCCGCACCGGTTTGATATTTGCTGTTTTCGCTTTGGGAGCCTGAGAGGTAGAAGTGATCTTCAGGTCGAGTTCTTTGGCCAGATCCTCCATCAAAGTTTTCTTGACGCTCGCTGCTGGAACAATGATCGTTCCTTCAGAAAAAAGGCTGTTCTGGCTCGAAAAAGACTCCTTGGCCCGGAGAATCTTCCCTCCCTGTTTGAGGATTCTGTTCATGGCTGTGTAGGCTGCGTTCTCTTCGTGTCTTATAAGATAGGAATGGCCAGGTTTACCAGAAATATTCCCTGTTTGAAGCCGGACTTTGTTTAACCGAGTCATTTGAGTTTCAACAGGGGAATTGGCTGCGTTTACCTTTACTGCGAACTGGTAGGGAAGTGTCCAGCCCATCATGTCGTATGATTCAAACGGAGCCCCCTCAAATTGGACTGGCTGGATAAGGCCCTGCCATAGATCTGGATATTTCCTGAGGTCAGGGTAATCCTGCTCCTCGAACACATTCTTGATAAACAGAGCAAAAGGCTGTGTCATCGGGATGATGTGTGTTCCAGCAGGGTATTTAATCCCGTCGCATGAAAAGGATTCTTCGCTCTTATAAACATCTATTCCGAGGAGGATCATTCGGTTGAGAAGAAGCGATGCGGTCCCAGGATCGTGCTGTTTTTCAGGAATGATCCAGGCATGAGGAGGTTCTTTTCTGAACCGGTCGATCACGTCCTTTCCCATCCTGTATTTGTTGAAAAGGAGCTCTTCCCTGTACTTGGATGCCACATCCAGAACAGCTTTGGAAGCCGTCAAGCAGTAATCCACAGCATCCCTGAGCCGCCACCATCCGCCCTTCCAGGGATTCGGGTAGAAGGCAGACATGGTCAAATCCCTATACTGCTGAGGAAAATCCCGGATGGTGTAGAAATAGGGTGTGGCATAGCGGTAAAGGGCGGTTTCTGTAAGGATGGATATGATGTTATGGGAATCCACAACCTGGGTCACATATCCCGGATACCATGTGTCGAAAATGAGCCTGGAAATAGCTCCCTCTTTTCCCTCGTCATCTAAGGCAGCGCCCATGGCAGATCCGACCAGATTCTGCCAGCGAACGATTAGAGGATGAACATTGGGATTCGTAGGTTCAGAGTTGGGAGGAGTCCAGATCCTGGCCGGGAATGGGGCTGTTTGGTGGTGGTTGTAGAGAATCACAGGGTACCATTCTTTGTTGACCAGCTTTGTCAGGATCTGCGTCTCCACCAGATTAGCGATATAGGAGTCGCGGTTGTTGTCGTGTCCGGCATATATGTGGTACAGCCGGGGCATCCGGGAAACTTCATAAGGCGTGCCCACGTTGGGATGGTACCAGTCTGCCAGGAGATTCATGCCATCAGGATTGGCAAAAACAAGGACAAGGATGACATCTTTGAGGATCCTCAGCGTTTTGGAATCCTGTGCTGTAACAAGGTCATAGGCGAGTTGGATGTTGTGCTGGGCAGGAGCACATTCGGATGCATGGAGTCCACCATCGATATAAACGATAGCTTTTCCTTCCTGTGAAAGCTTTTTGGCAGAGGAATCAGAAAGGCCTCTGGCGAGGGAGAGTCTCCGGATTATCTGTTTATAATTATCAAGATCAGCCAGGTTTTCCTTTAAGGAGATAACAGCATAAGTCATAGTCTGACCCATGGATGTTTTTCCTTCATCGAATAACTTGATTCGTTCTGAGCTCTCTTCGAGTTTCTTAAAATATTCTATGGCCTGTGTGTATGTGGCCAAATGGTAATCCGCTCCGACCTTGAAACCAAGAATTTCTTCAGGCTTTGGCACATTCTGGCTGAAGCCCGGAGAAACAATAATGGCTGCAGTTAAAGCAAAAAAAACAACAATGGCTGGAAGTATGTATTTTTTTTGTTCATACATGGACACCTCCTGTTTAGAATGCATTTTGGATATGACGGATAGAAAATCCTTTTCCTTCATCGAAGATGAGGGAAACAACATCGAAACGACATTCTGTTTCGTTAAGGTTATTTTTTGTTAAAAATCCCTGCGCGATCTTTTTGATCTGCTCTTGTTTAGATGAAGTGACAGATTCTTCAGGCAGACCGAAATCTGTGCTCTTCCGCGTTTTGACTTCAACAAACACCAGGATTTTCCGGTCTAACGCGATTATATCAATCTCACCTCTGAACAATCTGAAATTTCGGGCAAGAATCTTGTATTTTTTGTCTTCCAAGTAGCGAAGGGCGATCTTTTCGCCCGATTTTCCTAGAGCGTGAGGTGTGTGTTGACTTTTTTCCATGGCCAGCTGTTTTTTATTCGGTTAAATGTCTTGTGCGCTTTTTAATATCTGGCTCTCTAGTGAAAATTTATTTCAGTTGAATCTCAACGGCGGTTCCTGAACATATTTAACGCTTCGTTTTGACTCTTTTCCATCGAACTCCATCTTTCGTGTCCTCTAATACGATGCCATGCTCCAACAGCTCATCGCGAATCGCATCCGCCCGTGTATAGTTTTTTTCCTTTCGAGCGTTCTCTCTTTCCTCGATCTTTCGCATGATATCAGCAGGGAGAAGCTCTTCTTTTTCTTCGGGAAGAACGGCCAGAACAGAATCGAGAGAATGGATGAATCTCTGAAGATTTTCGGCATCTTGGCTGAATATTTTTTCTTCGGCGATCAACGAATTGACTTCTCTGATCATGTCAAACAGGGCTCTCAAGGCCACAGATATGTTCAGGTCATCACTGAGCCCATCTGTGAAGTTTTTCTGGGTCTTTTCGATAATTTTCGAAACAGCTTTGCTTTCCCCCTCTTTGAAGGGATGGTTATTCAGCTCAAAAAGAAAATCCTTTATCCTTTGGAGAGATGCGTTAGCCTGGTCAAGAGCTTCGAATGTAAAATTGAGCATTTTGCGGTAATGAGTCGAAATAAGAAGAAAACGAAGGACTGATGGATCAATATTTTTTTTCAACAAATCCCTCATCGTGTAATAATTCCCTTTGGATTTGGACATTTTTTCACCGTCAACGATGAGGTGACGGCAGTGCAGCCAGTAATTGACGAACTTTTTTCCGAAATAAGCTTCGGATTGGGCAATCTCGTTCTCGTGATGGGGGAAGATGTTGTCCGTTCCTCCACAGTGAATATCGAATGTCTCTCCCAGGTATTTTGAGCTCATCACCGAACACTCGATGTGCCAGCCGGGCCGGCCCGATCCCACCTCAGTTTCCCAGAAAGGCTCTCCTTCCTTTTTGTGTTTCCAGAGAGCAAAATCGTTAACGCTGTCCTTCTCGTATTCGTCTGATTCGATCCTTTCCCCGGGTTTGAGCTCATCAAGATTTATTTTTGAGAGGCGTCCGTAGTCTGGAAATTTGGCTATGCTGAAATAGATGGAACCGTCCTTTTCGTAGGCGTATCCTTTATCGAGCAGTCCTTTTATCATCCTGGCCATTTCCGGGATATGTTCCGTAGCCTTGGGGTAGTGATCGGCTCTGGTGATCTTGAGCGTATCCATATCTTTATAGAACGAATCAATATATTTTTTAGTGAAATCCTGAAGAGATACTCCTTCTGCGTGGGCGCCATTAATGGTTTTATCATCAACATCTGTGATGTTCATCACATGTGTGACTGTGTAGCCCATGAAGACCAGGAATCTTTTGAGCAAATCCTCAAACATGTAAGCCCGGAAATTGCCGATATGAGCATGATCATAGACTGTGGGTCCGCAGGTGTAGAGCTTGACTTTTCCTTGTGTGATCGGATGAAACGGCTCTAATTTTCCACTCAGGGTGTTGAAGAATCGAATCATGATTTCCTATTATTAAAGATTCCTATCTTCAGAGTCAATACATAAAGGGGACGGCCCCGTATTGCTCTATTGATTTTATTGACCGGACAGGGGATTTGTGCAATAATTTTTAGACTCAACTGGTCGTTTCACTCATGAAAATTCTAATCGGAATTCGAAGAGAAGATAAAAACGCGTGGGAAAGGAGAGTCCCTCTTGTTCCGACTCATGTGAGGGAGATAGTCCAGAATAATCCCATTGAAATATGGCTTCAGCCATCCGATCTCCGGATCATACCAGACAAAGATTACATCCAAGAAGGCGCCAGAATCGAAGAAGACCTTTCTTCTTGCTCGATTATTCTTGCCGTGAAGGAAATTCCTATCCATTTTTTCCAAAAAGATAAATTGTATATTTTCTTTTCTCATACGATCAAAGGGCAGCCTCAAAACATGCCCATGCTCAAAAAGATGATGGAGCTTGGATGCACACTGATCGATTATGAAAAAATAGTGGATAAGAAGGGCCAGAGGCTTCTGTTTTTTGGCAAGCAGGCTGGTCAAGCCGGAATGATCGACACTCTCTGGGCTTTAGGACAGAGACTGAATCATGAGAACAAGGAAAATAACTTTTCTTCGATCAACCAGGCCTTTCAGTATGAAAGTCTGGTTGAGGTCAAGGAGGAGATCGAAAAAGTCGGATGGCAAATCCATGACAAAGGCCTGGATTCGTCCCTGGTGCCATTAGTGTGCGGGTTTGCTGGCTACGGTCATGTCTCCAAGGGAGCGCAGGAAATTTTCGATCTTCTGCCTTTTGAGGAGATTCAGCCCGGAAACATCGCCTCTTTTTTTGAGCAGAAGAATTATTCCTCGAATAGACTCTATAAAGTTGTCTTCAAAGAAGAACACATGGTCGAGCCCTGCGAATCGAATCGGCAATTTAACCTCCAGGACTATTACGATCATCCCCAAGCCTACAGGTCCATCTTCGATTCCTATCTTCCTTTTCTGACTGTCCTGGTCAACTGCATTTTCTGGACACCTGCTTATCCGAAATTTGTAACAAAAGAGAGCTTGAAGAATCTCTTTTTGGGGAATACAGCGCCTCGCTTACGGGTGATCGGTGACATCTCCTGCGATATTGAGGGTTCTATAGAGGTCAATGTCCGCTCAACAACTCCCGATAAGCCCGTTTTCGTCTATGACCTCGAGAAAGAGGAAGCCAGGGATGGCGTTGAGGGAAGAGGGCCCGTTATCATGTCAATTGATAACCTGCCAGCCGAGATCTCACTTGAATCCTCGGTCTTTTTCAGTACAGCCCTCAAATCTCTTGTTCCGCTCATCGCAGCAGCAGATTTTTCCGGTGAATTTGAAAACTGCGGCATCCCGGATTCTGTGAAGAAGGCTGCTATCCTGTACCGTGGCCAACTCACACCTGATTACGAATACATAAAAAAGTTTATAAATCATTTATAAAGGAGTTATGCATGAAAAAAGTTTTAATTCTTGGAGCTGGATTAGTGGCCAAGCCATTGGTCAGGTATCTGCTGGACCAACCCGATTTCAAAGTTGAAGTCGCCAGCCGAACAGTGAGCAAAGCTGTGAAACTTATCGACAACCATCCTGATGGAGAAGCCAAGGAGTTGAACCTGAAGAACGAGGAAGGCTTGAAAAAGGAGATCGCTGACTCGGATATAGTCATCAGCATGGTGCCTTATTCTTTTCATCCGAAAGTCGCTCAATTCTGTATCGATAATAGCAAGCATATGGTCACAACATCCTATGTGAGCGAGCCCATGCAGAATTTGGACAATGATGCCAAGAATGCCGGTATATTGATTCTGAATGAAATCGGATTGGACCCTGGAATCGACCACATGGAGGCCATGAGGATAATCCATAATGTGGAAGAGAAGGGAGGGAAAATCAAGGGTTTCACATCGTATTGTGGAGGACTGCCTGCTTCTGAGGCCAACACCAATCCGTTTGGGTATAAATTTTCCTGGAGTCCGATCGGAGTTCTTCTTGCCGGGAAAAATTCGGCACAGTATTTAAAAGACGGACAGGAAGTATCTATTCCTGCCGAGAATCTTTTTGCAAACTTTTCTCCTATCACTATCGAAGGCCTCGGTGAGTTCGAGGGATATCCCAACAGGGATTCACTGCCCTATATTCAACTGTATGGGATCCAGTCCACAGAAACTATGCTTCGAGGGACACTCAGGAATAAAGGATGGTGTTCCACGTTGAAAAAGATATTCGATCTAGGGCTCCTTGACCAGGAAGAGAAGGATTGGGAAGGATTTTCTTATAGAGATTTTCTCAGACATTTGATGAATAATCCTGAGGAACAGGATGTGAAAAAAGCCCTGAGTTCTCATCTCAACATCGAAGAAGATTCAGATGTCATAATGAGGTTAGAATGGTTGGGCCTTCTGAGCGATGACACGCTTCCTGTAACAAAAGGCTCTGCATTGGATATTCTCGGGGCCAGGATGCTGGAAAAGCTTCAATACGGAGAAGGAGAGAGGGATATGATCATCCTCCAGCACCAATTCATCGCTTCATACCCGGAGAGTAAAAAAGAGAAAATCACATCCACCTTGATCGACTTTGGCATCCCCAAAGGCGATTCTTCGATGGCCCGGACTGTGGGACTACCTGCAGCCATCGCAACCAGGCTAATACTCGAAGGGAAAATTGCAGTCACAGGAGTCCATATCCCTGTTATTCCTCAGATCTACATCCCGATTCTTCAAGAGCTAAAAGAAATGGAGATTGCCTTCACAGAAAAAAGGGAGGATGTGTAAATTGACAAAATTCATGCGAGGCGTATCTTAACTCATGGGAGAATGAATTGAGGAGAAAGTCAGCGGTCGGAGGATACTTTTACCCTGGAAAAGAAGACGCTTTGAGGACGATGGTCGAGGGAATGCTCGACACTGAGAAGGAGAAAGAAAAAGCCATATGTGTGGTATCTCCTCACGCTGGATTTGAGTATTCGGGACCAGTTGCCGGAGCTGTTTTCTCTTCTGTCCAATTGCCGGGTAAATTCGTTATTCTGGGACCCAGTCACAGGCCCATCCAAACTCGAGTCGCCATAATGAAACAGGGGATCTGGGAGACTCCATTGGGAAACGTAAAAATTGACTCCTCTCTGGCAGAGCTCATAATGACTCATTCCCATCTCATAGAAGAAGATGAAACTGCTCATGTGCATGAGCATTCTCTTGAAGTCCAGCTACCTTTTATTCAATATCTGAGAGAAGATGCAGCGATCGTACCAATATGCCTTTCCTATCATATTTCATTCGAGGAGTTGGAGGAGTTAGGCCAAGCCATTGCCAAAGGAATCAAGGAGTATAAACAGGATGTGTTGATTGTAGCCAGTACAGATATGAGCCATTATGTGGATCAGAGTGTTGCCAAAGAGAAAGATTTTTTAGCGATCGAAAGAATACTTGAGCTGGATGCAAGAGGCCTTCATGACACTGTGGAACATGAGAATATCAGCATGTGCGGTTTTCAACCCACAACATCTGCCATCGTTGCTTCGAAGGAACTGGGAGGAGAAAAAGCCAGCCTTATTCACTACCAGACTTCAGGAGATAGAACGGGAAACTTCAGTGAGGTGGTTGGATACGCCGGGATAAGGATAACCTGAACTCTTTCGATAATTCTTCGTAAAGAACAAGGAATCTATCACCAACTCACTCTGAGATTGACACGCTGCGGTACTCCTCGCAAGGGCATTAAAAAAAATGTTTCATTTTTAAAGATGACCGTTAGCTGCCTTTTTTCTGTGCATCACAATCACTTTATAAGGCAAAGATTTCAATAGAGGGAATGGGCATACCTGAAGCTTGAGCTTTAGATGATTGAGGCCCTTTTGTGGTTGTGTACAGAAAGTATCTTGCAGATATTAAATAAATAAAGAGAATATCACACCAGCTTTCACAATTGAAGGCGGGGCGAACGTTATTTGACAAGATTTAATGTTTAATGCTATAAATTTTTTTGGAATATACGAATGCGAACTTCAAATTTAAGAGAGAAGGACAAGCTGATTCTCAATCTGATCATTGAGAACTACCTGAAAACCGGAAAACCGATAAGCTCCGGATTTATTGCCCAAAGGAGTCCTCTTCCTGTTTCTCCGGCGACTGTGAGAAACATTATGACCAAGCTTGAAGAACACGGATATCTCTTTCAACAGCACGCATCTTCAGGACGCATCCCGACGGATAAGGGATTGAGATTATACGTGAATAATCTATTCGACGAAGTCATTTTTCCAGAAAAACAGGTCGAACTACCTGAAGATTTTCCCATTGATCTGAGCGATTTCGATTCGTTTTTGAGCCAGATCTCGAAGATCCTGGCCGAGCACTCGGATAATCTAGGATTCGTTCTTTCTCCAAGGGTATCAAAAATAAATTTTCGTCATATCCGCTTCATTAAGATATCTGAATTCAAGTTTATGATCGTTTTGATCACAACTTCAGACTTTGTTCTGAATGAGATTTTCCAGACGAACACGTATTTTACTCAACACGAGCTGGACAGAGCTTCCCAATATATCAACCAGAATTTCAGCGGTAAAAATTTATATTTTATTCGCGATTATCTGTTTAAAGAACTGCCCAAATTCAAGCTCAGGTATGAAGATATTATCGATAAATTGATTAACTTATTGAAGGCTTATATATCCCAGGAAGAAGAGGAAAGCCAGATTTTCCTGCAGGGGACACCCAAGCTTTTGGGAAAGCATGATCTTTTTGAAATGGGGAAATTGAAGGCCCTTTTTCAAAGTTTTGAAGAAAAAGCCAAGCTTGCCAAACTCCTCTCTGATTTTATCAGCCTTGACCGTGTCAAAGTGCTTATAGGCTCTGAACTGAACATTCCGGATATTACGGATTGTTCCCTCATCCTTTCCCACTATGGAGACCGCAGACAAATCCTGGGATCTTTGGGCATCATCGGACCGAAAAGAATCCCATACAAAAAAATTATTCCATTGGTGGATTCTGTTGCGAACAGACTCAGTCGAACCATCAGTTTCAGCCAGTAGGAGGAAAGATGACAAAGAAAACCTCAAATCCATCCAAGAAGGTAAAAATTCAAAAAAACCCACAGGACAAGACAGAGGCTCTTAAAGACAAATTGAAGAAAAAAGACGCGCAGATCAAACTTTTCAAAAAAGAAACTCAGGGATTGATGGAACAGAATCTGAGAAAAATAGCCGACATGGAGAACTTGAAGAAGAGGCTTGCCCGAGAAAAGGCCGAATTTTACCAATATGCGCTCTCTGATTTTCTGAGAGAACTCTTTACTGTCCTGGATAATTTTGAGAGAGCTTTGATGAGCGCAGAGCAGGGAGATGGGAAGAGTTTTCGAGAGGGAGTTGAAATGATATGCAAGCAGTATCAAGACCTGTTGATCAAATACGGAGCTAAGCCTATAGAGGTTAAAGGCAAGAAGTTCGATCCTCATCTGCATCAGGCTTTCATCACTGTAGAATCTGCGGATGTCAAAGAGCCTGAGATCGTTGAAGAAATGCAGAAGGGGTATACGCTCCACAATAGACTTTTACGTCCGGCTATTGTTAAAGTCGCGGTTCCCAAAAAGAGTAAATAACAATGGGATATGTTATCGGGATTGATTTAGGAACAACCAATTCATGCGTGGCTTATCTCGAAGGAGGAAAACCTCAGGTCATTCCAAACATGGAGGGCCAGAGGACTACGCCTTCTGTAGTGAGCTTCACGGAGAGCGGCGAAAATCTAGTCGGAAGCCTGGCCCAGAGGCAGTCCCAAACGGATCCTGGGAATTCAGTATTGTCCATAAAAAGACTTATAGGAAAAAAATTCGACTCAAAAGAGGCCAAAGAAGCAAAAAAGAAAATGCCCTATGAGCTGACGGAAGCTGAAAATGGGGATATCATGGTTGCTCTGAAGACAGGAACCATCAGCCCTCAGGAGATTTCATCGATAATCCTTGGTTACATGAAGGAATGTGCTGAATCCTACCTTGGAGAAGAGGTGGTTGAGGCTGTCATCACTGTTCCTGCGAACTTCAATGATCATGAGAGAAAGGCAACAAGGGACGCAGCCAAAATCGCAGGCCTGAACGTATTGCGAATCATCAACGAGCCCACTTCTGCGTGCTTGGCGTACGGACTCGAGGAAAGAAAAAATGCTACAGTCGCAGTGTATGACCTCGGAGGAGGAACTTTTGACATCACTCTGATGGAAATTAATGATGGTGTTTTCCACGTTTTATCCACGAACGGGAATTCCTTCCTTGGAGGAGAAGATTTTGACGACCGGATCGTGGATTGGATCATCGAAGAATTCAAGAGTGAAAATGGTGTCGATCTATCTAAGGATAAATTCGTACGCCAGCGGATAAAAGATGAAGCGGAAAATACGAAAAAAAACCTTTCTTTCTCTAAGGAAAGCAAAATTCAGCTTCCATTTATCTATTCTGATAAATCTGGAACAAAACATATCAAATTAACTCTATCCAGAAAAAAACTGGAAGAATTAACGAGTGATTTGATTGCCAAAACATTTCCGTTTATAGAACGGGCACTCGAGGATAGCAAACTGAAGCCTAAAGATATTGAAGAGGTCATTCTTGTCGGGGGCCAGACTCGGATGCCCAAGGTCAAAGAAAAGATTAGAGATTTTTTTGGAAAAGATCCTGTCGAAGACGTTAACCCAGAAGAGATTGTCGCCATGGGAGCAGCTGTCCAATCCGGGATTATAAAAGGCGAGACAGACGAGTCCGCTCTTCTCCTGGATGTGACTCCTCTTTCATTGGGAATCGAGACTGAAATGGACACCTTTGTTAAACTCATTAGCAGGAATACGACTATCCCTACTCGAAGAACCAGGGCTTTCACCACGGTCAGGCACAACCAGAAAAGGGTCCGAGTCCATGTCCTTCAGGGAGAAAACAAGAAAGCCTCTGAGAACATTTCTCTTGGAGTATTCAATTTGCTAGGAATATCCGCTGCACCCGCCGGCCTGCCACAGATAGACGTCACATTTGAAATTGATGCAGATGGAATAGTCAAGGTGACGGCCAAAGATCTGGATTCTGAACGAGCGAAAAAGATTGAAGTCAATCCTTCCTCAGGTCTTTCCAATGATGAGATCGAGAAAATCATAACAAAAGAACAGGCTGAAGAGGGAAAAAAGGGAGAGAAAGAAACAGAGGAAGAGGAAGACGCTAAGGAAGAATGATCAAAAAAGACTATTATGAAATCCTCGGGATCTCTCGGAATGCCACTTCAGACGAGGTCAAAAAGGCTTACCGCCAGATGGCCATGAAATTCCACCCTGACAAAAATCCAAACAATAAAGAATCAGAAGACAAATTCAAGGAGGCGGCTGAAGCGTACAGTGTTCTGATCGATTCTGAAAAAAGGTCGACCTATAACAGGTTTGGACATGATGGACTGAGGGGAGAGGGTTTCAGCGGTTTCACTGGATTTAATTCTTCAATATTTGAGGATTTTGAAGATATTCTGGGGAATTTCTTTAATTTTGGGTTTGGGGATCTATTCGGGACACGACAGAGAGCCAGATCCTACTACCCCAAGAGAGGCAGAGACCTGGTTTTGGAATATGCAGTCAACTTAAAGGAAGCCGCCTTTGGTGTAGAAAAGGAAATCAAGCTCAACCGTGTGGAACTCTGTCCCGTCTGCCATGGTTCTAAAATGCGTCCTGGCACTCAGAAAGCAGTCTGTCGAACCTGCCAAGGAAAGGGGCAGGTCCGTTATCAACAAGGCTTTTTTGTGGTTGCGCGCACATGTTCATCATGCAGAGGTACGGGGGAAATCATCGCGTCTCCCTGTCTGGACTGTAAGGGGAACGGAAAAGTCCGGAAGAAGAGTACTTTGACGATCAAAATTCCAGCTGGTGTGGATGAGGGAACAAAACTCAGGATAGAGGGAGATGGGGAGGCGGGAGACCAGGGGACTCCAAGGGGAGACATGTATGTGATCATCCGTTTGAAAAAACATGATTTTTTTGAAAGGGAGGGCAACAATCTTTACTGTGAGATGAGAATTCCCTTTACACAGGCGGCTCTGGGAACGACTCTACCTATTCCCACTTTTGACGGAGACGAGATCCTTAAAATTCCAGCTGAAACTCAGCCCGGGAAAGTTTTTAGATTGAAAGGAAAAGGGATAAAAAATCTTCACAGCCATAGAAAGGGCGATATATTCGTTAAGATCAATGTGGAAATCCCAAAGAATTTAACAAAGGAGCAGCAAGCTTTGCTCCAGCAGTTTGCGCGATCCAGGGGAGAAGAGGTAATGCCTCAAACTCGAAAATCTAAAAAAAAGAGTAAAGATATTTTTCATTAGAGTAAAGGTTGACTTCGAATCGTTTCGCTATCAAACAGAACGACATTCGTTCTTCCTCTGTTTCTTTGTATGGAGAAGAACACCATCATCTCCGCAAGGTTGCGAGGATCAGTCCAAAGGATGAAGCCTGGCTCTTTGACGAGCACGGAACACATTATTTGGCCAGGGTAGAGGAGATTAGAAAGGAGAGGACGCGACTCATCATCCTTGAGAAACAGGATGCCTCTGGTCCCAGGGTGAGAATCACCCTCGCTCAGGCACTCATCAAATCCAAGAGGATGGATTACATTATTCAGAAGGCAACAGAATTCGGTGTCACAACACTTATCCCCGTGATCACGGCGAGAACTGTTGTCAGGATTGAAGGGAAGACTGAAAAGAAACTGGACAGATGGAAGAATGTCATTCGTGCAGCAGCGAAGCAGAGTCACATTTCATTCCTTCCCTCAATACTATCTCCCATGACGCTCGAGAAATTGGTGAAAGAAAGGGATGAAGTGAAGAAACTTGTGTTGAGCGAAAATACGGGAAAATACTTGCGAGATATAATCTCACAAGCTTCTGGCTCAAGCAGGAAGAAGGAAGGGCTTCTGTCATCTGTCCTCATACTTGTGGGGCCAGAAGGAGGCTGGACTGACGAAGAAGAGAAATATATTGTAGATCATGAGTACGAAGCAGTGAGTCTCGGGAAACAAGTTTTGAGAACGGAGACGGCTGCGTTATCGAGCCTGGCGATGATCTCACATTTTTGGAATTTATGAGATGTTTCTTCAAGGGCAGAAAGTAGGCAAATACCAGATACTGCGTTCTCTGGGCAGTGGGGGGTTTGGCTCCGTTTTTCTGGCAAAAGACACCTGGTTGAACATAAAAGTCGCTATAAAAGTCCCGCATAAACAATCTTTAGAACTCTTTAAACTTTTGAAAGAGCCACGGCTCCAGGCCGCATTGAATCATCCGAATATCGTTCGAATGATTTCGGCAGAAAAGGAGAATAAAGTATTTTTTATGGTGATGGAATATGTCAAAGGGAAAACTTTGGAAAAGATACTTGATAAAGAAAAGACTCTCGATTTCGATAAAGCCATTGATTTCGTCACTCAGGTCTGCTATGGCGTAGACCATGCCCATAAAAATAAGATTGTTCACAGGGACCTGCGGCCTTCCAACATCATCATCTCTGAAGATGGAACGGCTAAGATCACAGATTTTGGCACATCTGTCTGGTTGAACAACATCCCTTACGCGTCAACGAGAATTGGTTCACCTCCTTACATGGCGCCAGAACAATTCATGGGAAAGGCAACTTTCAGCTCTGACATATATTCTCTGGGGTGTATATTCTACGAATTGATCACTGGAGAGCCTCCGATCATTGACCCAGACCCCTTCAAGATCCTGGAAAAGGCAAAAAGCGGAAAAATCAAGCCACCGCGCTTAAAAAACAGCTCTGTTCCCAAAGATATCGATGCCATTATCATGACGTGTCTCGCGACCAAGACGGACGAAAGATTCCAGAAACCTTCGGAGATCATAAGACGTCTCGCTGTTTTTAAAGGGAAGGATTCAAAAAAATCTGAAATGGATGATATTATGGGAAGGATCAGGGCAAGAGAGAGGACGACGACACATCCTTGCTGGAATTGTCGACGTCCCTTGCCTCACAAAGCTACGGTTTGCCCTTACTGCGGGGAATCAGTATAAAAGGGAGGGTGCAAAGAGATTCAAATAGGGATGCTTTCATACCTTATAACTGGATTGACTTAAACAGACGATTAAGATAAGATGAGGTGCCAATTTAATATTATTAAAAATCAAATAATAAGCATAATAAAATGAACTGCAGGAGTCATGAATGAGTCCATTCAATGAGGAAGACGGAGTTGTCTGGATAAACGGGAAGCTCGTCCCCTGGAGGGATGCGAATATTCATATTGCCTCTCACGTTATCCATTACGGAAGTGGCCTGTTTGAGGGATTCCGAGCTTATGACACTCCAAAGGGCAGTGTGATTTTCCGTCTTGATGCCCATATGAAAAGATTGTATAACTCGGCTAAAATGTACCGGATGGAAATTCCTTATACCAAAAAAGAGTTCGAGAAAGCTGTGATCGACACGATAAAGACCAACAAACTTGAAGCGTGTTATATTCGGCCTATCGTGTACCGCGGCTATGGAAGCTTAGGTGTTGATCCTTTACCCAATCCGATCGACTGTGCCATTCTTGTCTGGGAATGGGGACAGTATTTAGGAGAGGATGCTCTGGAAAAAGGTGTGGACGTCAAGGTTTCCACATGGCAGAGAATGGCGCCCAACACTTTTCCAGCCCTTGCCAAGTCCGGCGCAAATTACATGAATTCTCAGTTGATTAAAATGGAGGCCATTCTGGAAGGTTATGTGGAAGGGATCGCTCTTAACGTGAGAGGGCACATCTCTGAAGGAAGCGGAGAAAATGTTTTCCTTGTGATGGATGGAGGGATCCATACTCCTCCGCTGTCTGCATCCATCCTTCCTGGGATCACAAGGGATTCTGTCATCCGGTTAGCCAAAGATGCGGGATTTCCCTTTATCGAGGAGACGATCCCTCGAGAAATGCTGTATATCGCTGATGAAGTCTTTTTCACCGGTTCTGCTGCGGAAATTACCCCTATCCGCTCCATAGATAAGATTCCTGTGGGCAAAGGGAAAAGAGGTCCAATCACAAAAAAACTCCAGGATGAATTTTTTGCTTATATCAATGGCGAGAGAAAAGACAAATACAATTGGCTCGTGTATGTATAAACTCTATTTTAAGGAGTAAGAGCAATGAAAATTGATGATTTTTTAAAAATAGCGATTGAGAGTGATGCCTCGGATCTTCATTTTAAACCTGGAAACCATCCCATCCTCCGCATCAACGGAGTCCTCAAACCATTAACCTCTTTTCCCAGATTGACCTCCCAACACTCGCAAGAACTGGCAGAACAGATTATGTCTGGCTCTCAAAAAAGCCTGCTTGAGGAAGACTTGGACCTGGATCTGGCCTACAGTTTTGCCGGATTTGGAAGATTCAGGGGCAATATTTTCCATCAGCGAGGGTCTTTAGCCATTGCTTTGAGGATCATTCCTCTTGAACCCAAGTCGATTAAGGAATTGAGATTACCAGAAGTTCTGGAGATGATCTCTCTTGAACAAAGAGGGTTGGTTCTCTGCACCGGAACGACAGGAAGCGGAAAAACAACTACATTGGCCAGCATGGTCGACTTCATCAATTCCCAGCGGACAGAAAACGTCATCACGATAGAGGACCCGATCGAATATTTGCATAGGGACAAGAAATCCACTGTCTGTCAGAGAGAGGTGGGTGTGGACGTGAAAAACTTCTCCAGGGGGCTGAGAGCCGCTCTCAGGGAAGATCCTGATGTTGTCCTCGTGGGTGAGATGAGAGATAAAGAAACTATCGACACAGCTATTGTTGCGGCGGAGACAGGACATCTTGTTATGAGCACACTTCACACTCTGGACTCTGTAGAAACGATTAACCGTATCGTCTCTGTCTTTCCACCTCACAGCCAGAAACAGGTCAGGTTTCAACTCTCCAGTATCTTGAAAGCGGTCATTTCCATGCGGCTCATCCCAGAAAAAGGGGGAAAGGGAAGAGTTCCCGCAGTGGAAATCATGGTCAACACACCTTACATCTCAGAATGCATCATTAAGAAAGAGAAGACAGCGCTCATCAGAGATGCTATTGAAGCCGGAGTGTCTCAATATGGCATGCAAACCTTTGACCAGTCAATATATTATCTCTACAAGGGTGATCTGATCTCTTTTGAGCAGGGTTTGAGGTATTCATCGAATCCTAACGATTTCAAGCTCAGAGTGGCAGGTATTCAATCTTCAGCCGATGTCGCTCGTGAAGAAATGGAAAAAGAGATGTCCAAAGTTGAAACTGAAGAAGAAAGCAATAAATGAAGTCACAGGGAATACGAGAAACTTTTTTAGCCTTCTTTACTGAAAAAAAACATAGAATAGTCAACAGCTCCTCCCTCCTTCCCAAAGACGACCCCACTAGTCTGTTCACCAACGCGGGGATGAATCAGTTCAAGGATACCTTTTTAGGACTGGAAAAGAGAAGCTACAAAAGAGCCGCTTCTGTTCAGAAATGTATGAGAGTCAGCGGAAAACACAACGACCTGGAGCAGGTCGGGAAAACGAATAAACACCATACTTTTTTTGAAATGCTTGGAAATTTCTCTTTTGGGGATTATTTCAAGAAAGGAGCGATCGAGTATGCCTGGGAGCTCATCGTTGAAGTATTCAGACTTGATAAAAAAAACATCTTTGCCACGGTATATGAGGAAGACGATGAGGCCTACAAAATCTGGAATGAGACCATAGGACTTTCCACCGACAGGATATTTCGCTTCGGGAAAAAAGACAATTACTGGGCGATGGGAGATACGGGTCCCTGTGGGCCCTGTTCTGAGATTCATTATGATCTTGGATCTGAGATCGAGGAAGGAGATCCTTCTTCCCTGATAGAGGAGGGGAGTGAACGCTTTTCAGAGTTATGGAATCTTGTGTTCATGCAGTTTTATCAGGATGAAAAAGGCCAGCAGAATCCCTTGCCTTCACCTTCGATTGACACGGGGATGGGACTCGAGAGGTTGGCCGTGGCTCTTCAAGGGTTAAAAAGCAACTTTGATACAGATCTTTTCAAACCCATTATCCGGGGAGTATGTGATTTTGCACGACGAGAGTATCCCTCGAACGATGAAG
>DAOVAM010000204.1 GCA_030671065.1 Candidatus Aminicenantota bacterium | reverse complement strand
CATAATTATTTATAGATAGAGGTTTTTTCTCTCCTTTCGGGACGAGCCGGTTGGCAGGCACTAGAATTTCCTGCTTGCCGGTCTCCGCATCATACATCACGATATCCCGGGCGTCTTTTGTCGATTTAGAACGTTCAAGAGTCGTGTAAGCACTCTTGTTTTCCAACCACCGCGCCGGACCAAAGCGCACCGCTCTGAATTCGTTGGAGCTGTAGATGCGATCAAGAGTCAGAAGCGAAGGATCTCTTTCCTGCCCCTGTTGTGGGGCACAAGCGAATATAACAATAAGAAATATTGCAAAGATATAAATCCGCCTCATGTTTGCCTCCTGTAGCTTTCAGATCAAAAGAATAAAATGAAGACCGTTGTAACCTCTCAATAAATCAGTAATGCTTAAATAATGTCATTGCGAATGGAGTGAAGCAATCCCATAAAAAGAAATGCATTTTTCCATAAGAGATTGCCACGCTGCGCTCGCAATGACACTGTTGCCTTCAATATCATTACAAAAAGTGTTTCCTTATCGCTGATCATAAACACCTGTCCCTATTTTTAAGAGCAACACATTGGGGAACGTCCCTATTTACGCATTTATTCAATCTTCTTTGCTTGAGTAGATTGGTCGCGCTGTCTCAGGATTAATCCAGTCACTCTGCCTTCATCATCCTTTTCAAAACGGATCACTGTATAAGGATCTGTGGAGAAAAACACAGAGAGTCCCTGGGCGTAAAATCGGGTCGGAACTTGACCAGAGGGAGTAATAACGAGGTAATAGTCTTCATGCACCACGTCCAGGACATACTCAGGATTAATCTCGTATTTTCCCACATATTGAGCATAGACCGAAGGATCAAGCCTGTAGAGAGTTTTTTTCTCTGCCTGGAAATGGGGCCATTCGTAGGCTGCAGATATTCCCCGTAGAATCTCATCGATGAGATACGCGCCATTATCGCTATTCGTCATGACCACCGCTCCCTCTCCTCTCACAGGATAACCGACCATGAAACAGGAGTATCCTTTGTTGTTTCCCAGCAAGTGGAAAAAGAGGTTATCGGATACATCCTCTATCAAAAATCCAAGACCTTGAATATCTATTTGAGGAGTCAGCATTTCTTGGACAAGTCCCGGAGATACGATTTTTTGTGATTCGCCCAAAGCCGCCTGAATGACTTCGATAATGAAAAGGGCAAGGTCTGTGGGCGTTGCCCAGAGTCCTGCAGCTGCCTTTTCAGGATACAAGTACCATTTTCCATCGACCGACTCTCCTTCACGATGGTGTCCGGTCACTGCACTATCTTTCAACTCTGCGGGCAAAGGAGATTCAAAAGTGCTGTTCTCCATTTCGAGAGGCTGGAACACGGTCTCCTTCATAATCTGAGGAAAAGGTCTTTCTCCCAGGTCAATCAAAAGCCGTTGGAGTAGAGCATATCCTAATTCAGAATACGCATACTGGGAACCAGGAAGAGCGTAAATTCTGGCTGCAGGAGAATCGGCCGGTTTTTGTCCGTCGAGAATCTGCGATAAAGTGGGCAAAGTCTCGGATTGAGGATATCCCTTATATTCATAAGGCATCAATCCCGCACTGTGGCTCAATAGATCCCGCAATGAGACTTTCTTTGCTCTTGTCATCTTATTATCCGGAAGTTTCCATGAACTCAGATGGGAATTCACATTAGAATCCAGAGAAAGCTGACCTTTATCCACAAAATGGAGTGCAGCCAACGCGGCAACTGGCTGACTGAGTGCAGCCGCCTGGAATAAAGAATCGGTTGTCACCGGTTCGGGCTGCCCGGCTTCCTTAATCCCATAGGCTTTGGCCCAATCGATCTGGTTTTTATAGATGACAGCGATACTCACTCCTGGAACATTGTAGTACTGCATTCGCTCTTCAAGCTTCATCCTTTCCGGCTCGGTATCTTTAAATACAGCAGCCTTGAGCAGGCCACTTTCCACAGATCTCATTCTTTTTCGCGTTCGCGATTTCGGAGTTTCGCAAGAGATGAGGACAAACACTAAATGAAAAATCATAAGAGTCAGTAAGAGGTGTGGGATTTTACGGGAATGAGAATGAAAAAAGTCCATTATTTTCAGATGAAGCTCCTTCTTTGCTTATACCAAACAGGGATTTCTCTGTCAAAAAAGTTCTACCCTTGATTTCCCGTATGACTCTCCCTTTTGACTAACTTCATCAGCTGTGCTACAAACTTTACAAAAGGAAAAAGCCTGAAATGGACGAACGGAATGTGAAACCTGCCTGGAAATGGCGTTATGCCTTTATCCTCTCCATAATACTTATTGCATCTGCCTGCAAAACCATGGCCCCGGTATCCCGCCCGACCGAACCAAAAATTCCAAGGCGAGAATTGAAGCGGATGGGATACGCTATCCAGGTCGGAGCCTTTTCTGTTGTGGACAATGCGATCAAGCTGAACAGATCTTTAAGGAGGAAAGGGCTCAATGCTTATTATTTCGCTCATCCATCCGGGCTTTATAAAGTTCGATTTGGCGATTTCCGATCTCAAAAGGCCGCCGAGAAAAAAGCGGAACGTCTCGTAAAGTCAGGAATCATAGATGAGTATTACGTCGTCGCTCCTGAGGAATATGCGGTTGCCAAAAGGAAAACGCACGGAAAGCAGTATCTCCGGAATGAAATCGTTGCCACAGCGAAAAGATTTCTTGGCATGCCCTATGCCTGGGGAGGGGCTTCACAAAAAGAGGGATTTGACTGCAGTGGTCTGACAATGGCAGTCTACAAGCTGAATGGCTTGAGTCTTCCTCATTCATCCAGGGAACAGTTCAAAACCGGGACTCCCGTTAAAAAGAGTAGTCTGCAGAAGGGCGACCTGGTATTCTTCGCCACTACCAGAGGAAGAAAGGTCTCTCACGTGGGGATTTATTCAGGCAATAATCAATTCATCCATGCTCCAGGAAATAACAAGCGCGTCCGCACCGAATCCCTATCGAATAGTTATTTCATGAAGAATTATGTCGGAGCAAAGACATATTTAAGGTAACTGAGGCCGCATCTCCACATTTGACATTCCATTAAATTGGGAACAGTCCCCAATTTCACGAAACTTTTTCATGTGTTTATCGTTATAGTAGAATGGACTGACCATATTCATTAAAATTAATTCAGTAATCGGAATTTCATCTTGACCAGAAAAGGAGGAAATCCATGATAAGAAAAAATCTGATTGTCGCCATTTTATTTTTATTTTCACTCCAAGTTTTATTTGCTCAAATGCCGGGTGAGATCAGCTATAAAGATGAATCGGTCATGCCCGGAGGCAAAAAAGGAGAACGAATCCGTTCCTTGATCGCCACTGTGAATTCAAGCGATCCTGCCCAAATCCGTCGCTTTGTAGAAGAAGCATTTACTGAAGAATTCCAAAAACTCGCGCCCATTGAACAGCACATAAATATAGTTCTCAACTTTCGCTACGAAACAGGTGGAGTTGATTTTCACAGCATTCGCACATATGTTCCTGAACGCAAGGGAGAAGCCGTCGTAATCCTCAAAGACCGCAACTTTGATAGTTGGCGGACTTTTGTCATAAGGTTCGACGGATCAGAGGATTTCCTCATTGCCGGGCTTCAATTCAACGTGGCACGCACTCCCTCGAATGTGAAGGAACCCGATTTTTCTGAAAAGCAGTTCATCCCAGCAATCAAAGACATAATGCTCCGATTATGCAAGAAAGATGTATTTTCAGGAACCTTGCTCATCGCCAAAGACGATAGAATTCTCCTGGAATATGCCTGCGGCGAGGCCAGCAAACGTTTCCATGTCCCCAACAATTTAGAGACAAAATTCAACCTTGGCTCTATGAATAAGATGTTTACAGCCACGGCAATTGTCCAGCTTGTCGAGAAAGGCCTGCTCACCTACCAGGACCCGATCAGCAAGTACGTGGATGAGACCTGGCTTCCCAAAGAGATCACTTCCAAGGTCACAATTCATCATCTCCTAACACACTCATCAGGGCTGGGCAGTTATTTCAACGAGACCTTCGTCAACAGCTCACGTGCTCTTTTCCGTAAACTGGATGATTACAAACCGCTGGTGAAAGATGAAAAGCTAGCATTCGAACCCGGAAAGCGCTTCAGGTACAGCAATACCGGGATGTTTATCCTGGGTGTTGTGATCGAAAGTGTCACCGGTCAGAGTTACTTCGACTATATCCGTGAAAACATATATAAGCCTGCTGGAATGAAAAACACTGATTGTTACGAGATGGACTATCCAGTCGAAAACCTGGCAATCGGCTA